>CADAWZ010000030.1 GCA_902791745.1 uncultured bacterium | reverse complement strand
TATGGCATATCGTCACATTTATACATTGTTGGAACTTTTATTTTTTGTTTTTCTATTGTTGTAAAATCTCGATCTACTGTGCTATCTTTTTCAAATTTATCTGCCCAATTTCCATTGAAATATATCGCATTTATTAAAGCAGTTTTTATATCTGAATCTTCACTAACTATTCTGTTTATTTTTTTGTGAGTTTTCTCTGAAACCCATTTATTTATTACATTTGGAGATGTATTATTTTTGACTTCTGCATAGAAATATTTTTTACTGTTATCTATAAACGGCTGTTTTATCTTAACATTTTCCTTAGCCCAAAGTGAATTTGCTATTTCGAGTGTCATTGAATCAGTCGTTTTTAAATTGTCCATTATTGCTTTAGACTGTTCGGAAATAATAATTTTATCTAAATTTGAAGGATAACCAAGAGTTTTTATTATCTCTTGTTCTGTTTCTCCCTCTGCCCCATTGTATAACATATCAAATGCCAAATGCAGACTTAATGGGGATATTACTGTATTATTTTTTTTACCAAAATATGTAATAGAATTTGAAAAATTATTTTCTATTTTTACATCATTTGTGTTTGATATTTCTATACCATTATTTCCATTTTGTGGATTTTCTCCATTTGGATTTGAACAAGAAATAGAAATCAAACTAAAAGATAAAATTAAGATCAACAATAAAATTTTTTTCATATTTTTTCTCCCTTCTTTATTTATTTATTTTTAATCCGTTGTAGCATTTTATTTTTAATTTATTTCAATTTATTTCTTATAAATGCCTTTTAAAATATAAAAATCAGCATAAGTATTAAAATAAAGGTTATATATTACATAAAAATTAAGCTAAAGAAAATGAGTATGAATGTGTTAGATGCAGTAATACTTAGTCAGGAAATAGGTTCTGTCCCAATCGAGAATCTTTCGCTCAGACTCCTTCTCCGAATGGATGTCAAACTCGTCGAAGACCATCCATTTCCTATTCTCCAAGTCGTAAACTGGCCATTCCTTTGCCTTGCCGTCTGGAGAAATGTCTGCAGTGAGGGACGGATTGCCAGTCTTGGCAAATTGAACCCACATCTTACGCAAAGTCTTCGAGAAGGTCTCGTCAAAGGGTCTTCCAAATTCCTCGGCAACCTCTGGATTATTGAATACTGTCGAAAGCTCTACTGAATGTCCGCATCTCACATACGGCGTAGAAGTTTCAGGCGTGAAGAAATACGCATATGTCTTACCACCAGCCCTGGTCTGGTTCTCCAACAACCTAAAGAGCGGTGCTATAAAAACGATTTGGTCGAACAGCCCTGCGGAGTTAGCCCGCTCATCGCCAGTATATACATAGTCCTCGCCTCTATTTTTGCAAAAACTTTCAACCAGTGCTTTTTCCTCATCCGTCAGCTGTGCCATCTTCTTTGCTTTGCGGTCGGCTGCCCATAGGTTGAAGCCTTTCAGCCCCATGCCTATTATGAAAAAGCCCAGTTCATCCTTATTACAGCCCTGAAGGAATTCTATATCCTTTGCCATACCCTTTGCATAAGCCTCGTAAGGTTCCTTTGTAATTAATTTTCCGTCTCTCTCAGCCCATACTCGTAATCCAAGGATAGAAGATGCTTCTATAAATTTATCCACATCGACCTTCTGAAGGTCTGCAACGGTTTTGCAACCGAGAATACCCATCAGTTCATCCGTGCATGCGATTGCCTCTTCTGGCGTCCTCGTAAAGACAGGAGAACCGCTCTGGGCGATGACCCGATGGAAATATTTATGGGAGCCTTCGATGAGTGGAATCAGGGTAACACTCGCAGCACCAGCAGACTCTCCAAAAATCGTCACATTGTCTGGATCTCCACCGAAACTGGCAATGTTCTCATGAATCCATTTGAGTGCCATAATCTGATCCATTAACCCAAGGTTCTGTGCATCAGGATAATCCGCACCGTCCGACAGGTGGGACAGATGGAAGAAGCCGAAAACCCCGAGCCTGTATGCGATAGAGACAACGATAACTTCTGGATTTTCCTTGACAAAATTATTGCACTGAGAAACTGGTTCGACCGTCCCACCCAGTTCAAATGCACCACCGTGGATTCATACCATAACTGGCTTCTTTTCTGCACACGCATCATTAGCCTTCCATATATTCAGATACAGACAATCTTCACTCTGATAGTAAAGTGAAGCATTCTCAGTATCACTCGGCATTTGACGGGAACTCTTCGCATTGTAGTAGGCCTCGTATACGCCATCATCAGGAACAACATCAACTGGTGCTTTCCAGCGAAGCTCACCGACAGGTGGCTTGCCTACGAAGGGAATGCCTTTGTAAGCAATAATGCCATCCTTTTCTTTGCCAACGAAGGTGCCATTGACACACTTGACAGCCAGTGATTCATCGTAATTGCCATCAGTTATCCTGTGGTTCTCACCGTACTGAGCCCGTAGTTGTACCTGTTTCTTCCTCATAAATTCCAAGTGTTCATCACGAATGGCTCTGGCCTTACTATTTGTATCACTCATTTTGTTTTTCCTCCTAATTTACTTTACCTGCTCCCCACGGTGAACCTGTTGCATTTCCGTGATAATAAATTTGTGGAATACTTTCAAAAGCATTTACTGCAATATCCTCAACAGAATCAGGAACAGTTATACTTTTCAACAAACTACAACCCCAAAAAGCTCTGTGTCCAATTTTTTTAACACTATTTGGAATTATAAACTCGGTAAATTCTGAACAAGTGGAAAAAGCCATATCTCCAATATATGTAACACCATTAGGAATCGTTATGCTTTTCAAAGAGACACAACAACAAAAAGCATTTCCTTTTATCTTTATTATTGTATTTGGAAGAGTTACTTTTTCCAATCCCCTACACTGATAAAAACAATATTCAGAAATAGCTGTAATACTACTCGGAATCGTTATTTCTCTTAAACCTTCGCAATAATTAAAAGCAAAATCTCCTATAAATGTTACACTACTTGGAATCTCTATATTTTTTATTGATTTACAACAAGAAAAAGCCTCTTCTCCTATTTTAAATACACTATTTGGAATATTGATATTTTCCAATTTTGTTGAATTCAAAAAAGCAGATTCACCTATTATTTTTACTCCGTCTTTTATTTTAACAGTTTGCAAAGATTCACAATGAGCAAAAGCCTTTTTCTCTATTTTTGTAATAGTAGCAGGTATTTCTACTTCTGTAATTGTTGGGCAATGACAAAAAATATTTTCACTCATTTTCACAATTCTATACGCACGACCATCATAGCTGTAATTTTCAGGAATGTATATTGATTTTGCGATAGTATCGCCTTCATATATGGTCAATGTTTCATTGTATTTTCCAACATTTTCTCTTACAGGTGTATAACCAAGCTGATTGAGAACCTCATCATTTAATGTAACATCAATAAATTTATATTGAGCATTTACTGAAGTAATTGTCAATAGAATAAAAAGAAATAAAAACAAAAAATTCTTCATATTTTTTCCTTTCTTTCGGTTGTGTTATTATATTTCAATTTACTTTTTATAAATGCCTTTTTATTTATAATCCCTTGAAAAATATTTAAAAGTTTGCTAGGCGTGTTTGTAAACTCTATTTTGTCATATTTAATTTATTAATTTTCTACTTACGCCAATTTTTTAATAAAAAGCCATAGAAGGAATTTATTTGCAAGAAATAGAAATGCTATTTCCTTAAACAGAAATTTTCTGTTTAAGGAAAACTAATATTAGAGTCAATCGAGGCTTTCGCCAATAAAGGCGAAAGCCTTGATTGGCGAAAGCCTCGATTTTTTATTTTGAGACATATTAACAAACAGTTAACTAATTAATATTTTTGTAACATATTTTTTCAAATTTCTACTCAAAATGAATAACAGAAAGGAACTAAAAACTATGGATAATGATAATAATGAAGAAAAAACCAAAGAATATCCAATAGTAAAAGTTGATAAAGACTCATTAAAAAAAGCTATAATTGAAAAAAAATTTGATTTAATAAAACATAAACTTGAACAAGTACCTAATTTCGTACAAGGTGCCACATCACTTTTAGAAACAATAAAAACAGACATAACTTCAAATGACAATAGTATGAAACAATATGTTCAAAATTGTTCTTTACTTATTGAAGCATTAAAAACAGAAATTGGAAAAGATATTTCTCAAGATACTAAAAATAAATATATTAATGACATAAAAGAAATTCTTGACAAAATATATCAAAAAGACACTGAAAATAAGAATTGGTTATTAGGAATGTTTGCAATAGGTGGAGCACTATTAATAGGAGGAATTAAATTATTATCAGCATGGAACAATTCTGATGATTCTAATGATAATCTTTGGTATTAAGATTATATAAAATAAATTTCTTCACACTCTCGCATATTTACTCCTCAAGTTTATCAAATAGTGCCTCTAAATTATCAAAAACTGGTTGCTTTCCATTGTTAATATTTTCTTTTAATTGATTTATTTCATCTTGCAATTCATTCAAATATTTTTTAGGATAAACAACAACAGGAACAATACAAATCATACCATCTTTTTCAAAAATTTCTAATTTATCACCTTCAGAAATACCAAGAGAAGAAACTATACTTTTAGGCAAAGTTATTTGTGATTTTGCTCTAAGTTCAGTTATCATAAATCCTCCTATTTTAGGAAATTCTTACTTTCATACTTATTTTACATTCTTTAAATTAATTTGTCAATAATTTCCAAATTGCTTTTAGAAAAAACAGCCTTGTAAATTTACAAAGCTATTTTTTTTATATTAGATTAACATCCCTCTTGCGGATAACACATCTGCAAGAGGGAGTTTGTTTTTTATTGTCGAATAAAACAAAGATAAAATATAAAATGGTGGAAAATATTTATGCTTAAAATAAGAGATTATGCAGTCAGTGTGCTTGCTTCACTTTCTGAAAATAAAATGAAGGAATTTATAAAATTATTGATGAAGATACATTAACAAGAATAGAAAGTGATTTATTAGCAAATGATCCAAATGCAAAAACATATTCAAATTTTGAAGAATTTATAAAAGACATGGAATAAGTATCTGAAAATAGAGAAGCATTTTTTATATAATTTCTTAAATCCTGTTTGTTAATTTGTATTTCTTCTTTTATTTTTCAAAATCCAACTCATTTTTGTTATAGCAAAATAAAATAAATAATGCAAATGAAATATTAGTAGTTATGTTTATTTTTAAGAAAATATTTTTTTTGTTTAAATAATTTAAAAAAATTATAGAAGTAATTTATAAAACAGACAGAGTACATCATTCTAAATACAGCCGATCGACTTATTTTTTAAGTAAATAAGAATTTACAGGCTTAGATTGCCACGGCTTCGCCTCGCAATGACAAAGTGGCAGTATACAGGCATATATTGGATAGTTTTCAGCAAATTTTTATTTGATTATTTTTTTTGCATTACAGCAATTTTCAAAAATACTGAGAAAATAAGTTAAAATATCAATTAGCCAATTTTGTGCGATATAATAAAACGAACGCATCAGTTTTTTTCATAGTAGATATAATCAAAAATTTCTTAATTTGAGAAAAAAACTGTCTAAGTGAGTGTATTATATCCAAAAATTGGCGTAAGCATAACAATAAAAATAACATTAGCAAAATCAAGAATATTTTGTAAAATATTACCAAAAACTAAGGAACGAGTTCTTGAAAAATTTTCCAAGCACTCGTTCCTTAGTTTTTTTGCCTTCCTCTTTATTTTATCTCTACAACCGAAAAATCCTCATCTTCAATTGCCTTTTTCAAAATATCATTTGGCACATCTTCAGACAAAACGACTACAGCTGTTCCTTCTGAATGACTGACAGAAGCCGAAACAACCCCATTTATTTTTTCCAAAACTTTCTTTACTCTTGAAGAACAATGTCCACAACTCATTCCCTCAATTTTTATATTTTTTTCCATAATATTTTCCTCCACACTTTTAATTTTTTTATCTTTTGAAGAATCATAAATATTTACAAAATTTAATCTAAGTGCATTTGTTACAACAGATACACTTGACAAACTCATAGCCAATGCAGACCAAGAGGGATTTAATTTTAACCCACAAATAGGGATCAAAAGACCTGTAGCCAATGGAATACACAAAATATTATATAAAAAAGCCCAAGCCAAATTTTCTTTAATATTCCGCAAAACCGCCCTACTCAACCTTATGCAAGCAGGTAAATCAAGAAGTTTGCTCTTCATTAAAACAACATCAGCAACATCAATAGCAACATCTATTCCAGTTCCAATAGCGATTCCAACATCTGCATTTTTTAAAGCAGGTGAATCATTTACTCCATCTCCAACCATAGCAGTTTTGCCATATTTTTTGAGTGATGATACGATTTTTTCCTTGCCTGCAGGAAGAATTTCTGCGAAAAAATTTTCGATTTTTGCCTTATTGGAAATAGCCTTTGCAGTCCTCTTATTATCACCTGTTAAGCAGAATAATTTGATCCCCATATTTTTTAATTCTTCAACAGCTTTTGGAGTTTCCTCTCTCAATATGTCAGCAGTTGCAATCAATCCAAATTCCTTTTCTTTTGATGCAAAAAAAAGAAGATTTTTACCTTCATCAGAAAGTTTTTCTGCCATTTTTTTTGTATTTTCGGAAATGGAAATATATTTACTTACAAAATTCAAATTTCCAGCATAAACAATTCCAAAAGATGTTTTTGCAGATATTCCAAGACCAAGTGATGTAGTGAAATCTGAAACTTCCTCAAATTTTATGTTATTCTTTTCTGCATATCGAGTAACAGCTTCAGCCAAAGGGTGGGAACTCTTTTTTTCCAAAGAATAGGCAAGTGAAATCAATTCATTTTCACTCGACAAATCAGAAGGGCAAATGTCCGTAACTTCTGGCTTTCCATAGGTCAAAGTTCCTGTCTTGTCAAGTGCCATACAATTTATATTTGCAGTCATTTCAAGAGCAGAGGCGGTTTTAAAAAGAATCCCATTTTTTGCCCCTACTCCACTTCCTGTCATTATAGAAACAGGAACAGCAAGCCCCAATGCACAAGGGCAACTTATCACAAGAACAGAAACGGCTCTTGCAAGCGAAAAACTAATTGTTTGACCAAGGAAAATCCAAATTAAAAAAGTAATCAAAGAAATAGTCATAACGACTGGCACAAATACACTAGCTACAACATCTGCAATCCTTTGAGAAGGTGCTTTTGTTGTGGCAGAATCAGAAACTAATTTTATGATCTGAGCAAGTGCCGTATCTTCCCCAACTTTTAATGCCTTACATTTTACAAATCCAGAATGAAGAATAGAACCTGCATATACAAGATCTCGTTCTTTTTTATCTACAGGAATACTTTCACCAGTAAGTGAAGACTCATCAACAGAGCAAAAGCCCTCAATAATCACACCGTCAACAGGAATTGATTTTCCGTCTCTCACCACAAAAATATCATCTTTTTTAACTTCTTCAACAGGTACTTCTATTTCTTTGTTTTCTCTCAACAAAAAGGCAGTTTTAGGAGCTAAATTTATCAAATTGAAAAGAGCATTTTGTGTCTTTCCTTTTGAAATAGATTCAAGCAATCTTCCAAATGTTATAAGTGTCAAAATCATTGCAGAAGATTCAAAATACATATCTTTTAAATAGCTTTTTCCTGAAACAAAATCACCAGCAATGACAGAATCTGTCATTAAATAAAGTGAAGAACAACTGTAAATATAAGAAGCCAAAGAGCCAATAGCTACAAGTGTATTCATATTTGGACTTAAATGCCAAAGCCCATTGAATCCGTCTGTAAAAAATTTTCTATTTATAAAAATAATTATTGTTGCAAGTAAAAGCTGAAAAATCGCCTGCATTAGAAAATTATTTTCCAAAATAAAAAGAGGCATAGAGAACATCATATGCCCTGTCGATATGTAAAAAAGAATAATAAGCAAAATAGAAGAATATATCAACCTATTTTTTAGATCGACAAAATCTGTATCCAACACATCTTTTTTATCTTCTTTTTTGCTATTTTCAAATTTAAGGGAATAACCTGCTTTTTCAACAGCTTTTTTTATATCATCGTCAGAATAGTTGCCTTCAACAGACATTGAATTTGTCAAAAAACTGACTGAACAAGATGAAACACCTTTTACTTTTGATACAGCTTTTTCAACTCTTGATGAACAAGCAGAACAAGTCATTCCCCAAACAGAGTATTTTTTCATAATGTTTTATTATCCCAATTTATGTAAAATATAACGATTACATTATAATTTTGACAATTCTATAGTCATATATACTATACTGGAAATTATTAATAAAACTGATATTATCCACAAGACCTTAACAGTATTGTCATATTCTTCTTTAGAGATATTAGCTTCAGCTAACTTATAATTTAAGACCAATTCTCTTAATTTTTTTTTCTCTTTCGCTCTATATTTCCTAATCTTAGAACCAGTAGTTTCTCTAAAAAAATTACCAGAAAAAATATTTAACAATTTATCTTTTATTTCTTGAAAAATATTATATTTTATGATTTTTCTTTTAGTTACTTGTTTTATTTTATTATCTGATCCTTCTGAAAAAAATATTTTTTCTTCAGTAATTATAATATTACAGCCAAGACATATCCTCTCTTTGTCTAAACGATTACCACATTTAGGACAAAAAAACTTTTCTTCTAATCTATCGTCTAACTCATCTTTTAACATTTTTTTTCTTTTTAACTGATTTTCTTTTAATTGTCTATTTTTATCTATTTTAACTTCACAAGTTAAACATCGATCTGAATTAGAATTAGATAAAATACGACCACAATGTTTACAAATAAATACTTGTTTTACAATCTCCTCTTCTTCTAATTTATAATCTTTTTTCAGATCAACTCCAGAAGCAGGACATATTATATCATCAGCAGTTACAGGAGAATCACAGTTTCTGCAAAACAAATGATCTTCAACCAAATTATTTTCATCTTGTTTTGTAAATTCTTCTTTTATAGAATTTTTCATAAATCATTAACCTATATTATGTTCTTTGTTTGTAATTCATATAAAATATAAAAGGGGCGGTAAAAAATTTGTTTTACCCCCTCTTTATGAAACTTTTAATTTTCACTATAACCAATCTATTTTTGTTTATAACCTTTCTTTTGCTCAATTTTTTCAATTTGTTTATCTTTTTCCTTTAACTGCCCCTGTAATTCTCCTTTTTCACTGTTCAAAATATTAATTTGAGCCATTATATCCTCAAGTTTTAATGTCAAAGATTCAACTTCTTTAATTTTTTCAGTCAACTGCCTCTTAAAATCTTCTTTTTCAGATTTAAATCTTTGAGCTTCTTGAAGAAATTCTGTAATTTGTATAAAATATTGTTTATTTTTATCTTCTAACTTTTTATTCTGTTTTTCTTTTTCTGTCAATTGTCCTTGTAAATTGCCTTTGTCTTTAGTCAAATCATTAATTTCAATCACTTTATCTTTAAGTTGTTTTTTTAGATATTCAACATCTTTCTCGAGGCGTTCATTTTCAATTTTAATATCTTCAAATTTAGCAGTATCATAAGCATTTATATAATTATCAATATCAAAACTTCTTGAATATTGATTTCTATAATCTTCAAAACTCTTTCTCTCTGCATCGTATTTTTCTTTATACTCTGCTTCTTTCTTTTTTAATTCATTAACAAGGTCTTCAAAAACCTTTTTATCTTGTTCTAAATTTATCTTTTCTTTTTCTAACTTACTAATTTGATCTTTAAGTTCTGTTTTTTCTTTTTGTAAATCATCATTTTGTTGCTTTTCATTTGATGAATCAACTAAATTTTTATACTCAATCTCTACACCTTTTACATAAGTAAATAAAGCTTGTAATTTATCTTCAATAGAACCTTCCGTTATCTCAGGTTTATTTAAATTTTCTTTTAAAAAGTTATCAAGTGTACTATTGATAATATCTTTTTCATTATTTGCAACATCATTAGCCTCTTGCTCCGAAGAAGCTATTTTTTTATTATTTTCTTTTAATTCTTTATTTTCTTTTTCTAATTCTTTTAACTGTTTACTAATATCAGCAAGTTGTTTTTGAAATTTTTCTCTTTCTTCATATAGTTGAGCAAGAACAGATTCTTCTAAATTGTCATATAGTTCCTTATCCTGTTGTATATCTATACCTTTTACCTCTAAATTACCTACAACCTCTTCATTTTGTCTTTGATTAGTCTGATCATTTTCATTTTTTTGAGGTACTATTCTTTCTTCATCTAATGTTTCAATCATTGAAGATTCATTATCTGCGTTAATGATGATTTTGTCATCACTATCATCTTTACTACATTTTTTAGCTCCCCAATGGTTACCATCATCTACTGCTGTTCCTTTGTAGTAAATAACTTCTATATCTTTAAAAGCATTATTGCCTATTTTAATAACAGAATCTGGAATTTTTAAAAATTTGAGAGAAGTACAGCCTTCAAATGCAGATTCTCCTATTCTTTGAAGGTGATTAGATAGAACTAATATTTCCAAAGAAGCACAACCTTTAAATGCATTGTAACTTATTACATTAACAGAATCTGGAATTTTTAAAGTTTTTAAAGAAGTACAACCTTCAAATGCAGAACCACCTATTTCTTTAAGATCAATAGGGAGAACTACTTCAGATAAAGAAGTACAATTTTTAAAAGATTCTTTATCGATTTTAGAAATCTTAGTATCTTGAATATTAATTTTTTTCAGATATTTACTACCTCTAAATAAAGAATCAACTATTCCTTTTATTTCTATTTGTTTTACTTCAGATTCTTGCGTATCTTTTGTATCTGATTTTTTATCTTTTGTATTTGATTGCTTATTTTTTGTGTCTAATTTCTTATCTTTTGTATCTGATTTCTTATCTTTTAAAACAGAATGATAATCACAAACAGCAGGAATAGTAATAGATACTATATTTCTTCCATCTAATTCTAAACACTTATTATCATATAAAAATTTACTTATATTAGTTAAATTATTAATATCTAAAGAAAAAGAATCTGCTGTCATAATTTTTCCTCCTATTTTACATTTCTACATCTCTTGTGAACAAAAGATCTGATAACCAAGCGGAGATCAAGTTTTAATAAATTGATCTCCGCCTTTCCACTCAAATTAATTAATTAATTAATTAATTAATTTAAAAAATTGCTGTAATTTGGAGTTTAATAACACATCATATATGCAATCATCTTTATTTTTCAAATTCTGGATAGATGTCAATAGGAATTTCGTACAATTTCTTTAATGAATTTGTCAAATGTGAAGGAACTTGTGCATATTTGTCAAGGAATTTTGCTCCTTCTTCATAGTTGCCTTTTCTCTGTATGTCGAGAAGTGCCTTAGAAAGTCCCTTTACAGCATCTCTAAATTTATCAAAATGAACTTTATATGTGCCTGTTTCTTCATCATATGTGAAAGCACCTTTTTCCATCATCCAATTCAACTGAATCAAAGCACCTTTTCCGTGTGCCTCACCTATTCCAAATCTAACAGATCTGAAAATACCAGTCAAATAAGTTACTGCCATTTTGTCTAAATCATCTGCAGAAAGTACACCCTTGTCTGTCAAGTAGAATTCATCATGAATTGCGAGTGTATCGGCTTTACATTCTTCTATTGCTGAGTACATATCACCCAAGCACAATCTGACATCTTTTAAAGAACCATCAGGCATTTTTACTTCGCCTGGACCTAAGCCATGTGAAAGTTCGTGGAAAACAACTGATCTGAAATAACAGTCAAATGAAATATCCTTAACCTGTGAAGGATCGACAATCATCTTTCCAATAGGAAGGGTACTTGCATCAAATTTTGCACTCATTATGTTTTTCATCATAACCTTTTTACAGCCTTTTTCCTTTCTGACTTTTTCGTCATTAGGAAGTGCAAATGCTGATGTATGAACTCCTGCCTTAGCATCACCTGATGAATAGATTAAATTAACAATTCTTATTGGAGATGTAAAATCTCTTGTCATATTTTTATCTTCATCTGGAATTGGAAGATTATTTTCAAGTTCTGGAAGATATTTTACATATTTTGAAAATTGTTTTGCCTCTTCAGGAAGATTTTGATAAATAAAAGCTTCATAAGATGCCTTACTATTCATCAAAGAATCCTCATATACTTCATAAGGACCAATTACAAGTTCAATATTGCTATCTTCTATTGTCATCCAATCTACATCACTCTTGTAATAATCATCTGTTGTTAATGCTTCAGCTCTTGACAAAAGAAATCTCTTCAAAGTTGGATTATCTGCATAATCTGCTGCTTTTCTGAGAGCATTTACAGCAATCTTTAACTCATCTTTATAATATTCGTGATAAGGTACAGGTTTGAGATTTTTATTTTCATCTCTGACAATTACTGTAAATTCACTTGTCATCTGATCCTTTAATTCTGGATGTGCTTTTACAAATGATTCAAATTCAGTCTTTGTCATATCCTCTGGATAAAAACCAGCTCCTGCAGGCTTTTTCTCATCATTATAAAAATTGTAGTTATCATTGATTCTGTCAAATGGTCCTGCATTAAAAAGGACATATCTGAGCATAAATTTGTCAAAATCATCATCAGAACTTATGAGCTTCAAAATAATATCATTATTTTTTGAATAAGCCTGAGTTCTGAAAAGACGGTCCATACTATCGCCAGCTTCAATGAGATATTTGACAACTTGTTTTTCTCTGTCTGACAATTTAGAACTATCATATTTTACTTTTACAGGTGCCAATTTTGAAAGTTGACATTTCAAATAAGCAATTTTCTCAATTCTATTCCAAGCAGATGGACCAGCATTTAAAGGCAAATCCATCAATACTTTTTCAGCACTTTTTACTTTCACTGAATCTGCTGCAAAAGCTGGAGCTACAGTCAATGGAGCAGATAAAAGCATTGCAGAAAGTGCAAATGATAATAAATCGTTTTTCATTTTTAAAAATAAACCTCCGTAGGTTTGTTATAATTCATTTGAAGGCTCTTCATCATCAATATTTCTATCAGGTACTTCAATAACATTTCCCTTATTTTCACCTTCATAATTATCTTCAATTTTTGGAATTGGAACAGTCTCTACCTTTTGAACATCAGAAGGTGGCTTTGGAATAGCTATAGCTTTAGGTCGTGGCGGTGGAGGTGCTACAGGAGTATTGTCTTCTTTTTCTGTATTATCATCTTCCTCCACAGGTCTTGGCTCGCCTTCAGGTCTTCTCTGTTCCTCTTTTTTAACTTCTGGCTGAACTTCTTCAGCTTTTACTCTCTCAACTCTTCCAGTCCTACTATTATATTTAATAGGACCATGTTTATAACAAAAAGATTGTGGAACAGCTCCTGGTGAATAAGACTGTTTAACAATATTTGGACAAGTTCCATTTGCTCTTAAATTAGTATCAGCACAAATAGAAATAACAACTTTTCCATCTTTTCCTTCTCCAAACTCCATTTTCTTTTCAGAAGCAAGAGCTTTTTTCATGAAATCTGCCCAAATAGGTGCTGGAAGATCTCCACCATATACATGATTCATTCTTGAATTATCATCATTTCCAGTCCAAACAGCACAGACAAGCTGTGGAACAAATCCAGCAAACCATGCATCTCTAAATTCATCAGTTGTTCCTGTTTTACCAGCAGCGGGTCTTCCTATATATGCAGAAGTTCCAGTACCACTATCAATGACTCCTCTCATCATCTCTGACATCGTATAAGCAGTTGACTCTGCTATAACTTGTTCAGGAACAGGCCAACGATGGTCTTCAATTATCTGCCCCGAAGAATCTTTTATCAACTTAATTGCAACAGGTTCATATCTCACACCACCTGAAGCAAAAACAGAATATACAGAAGCAAGTTCAAGCGGTGTTATAACGCCACTACCAAGAGCAAGTGAAAGATGTGGCTCAAGTGGTTCTGTTATTCCAAGTCGAGAAGCATAATCAAGTACAGTGTCAATTCCGAGAAGATCGAGAAGTTTTACAACAGGAACATTTCTTGACCATTTCAAATTGTCTCTGATACTCATAGCTCCCTTAAAAGATCTATCACTATTTTGAGGAGACCAAACTGTGCCATCTCCCATTCTATAAGATACAGGTTTGTCAATAATTGTAAAATTTGGAGAATATCCAGTATCTATTGCTGCTGCATAAATGACAGGTTTAAAAGAAGAACCAGGTTGTCTTTTTGCCTGCCAAGCACGGTTAAATTGGTCTTTTTCAGTATAACCTTTTCCACCGACAAGTGCTTTAATATATCCATTTCTTGGATCTATTGCAACTAATGCTCCTTGAGAGGCATTCATATACTGACTTGTGGCAAGTTTCATTCCATCTTTTACAGCCTGTTCGCCTATTCTCTGCATTTTTATGTCAAGAGTTGTATAAATCTTTAAACCGCCTCTATAGAGAAGGTCATCACTATACTTTTGAGAAAGCTGTTTCAAAACATAAGAAGTAAAATAAGGATACTTCATCATTTGAATTTCAGTTTTCTTTGGAGCATATTTCATCTTTTCAGCTAATGCTTCTTTTTTCTCTTTTTCTGTTATATACCCACAGGAAACCATTCTATCAAGAACCATTCCCTGTCTAATCAATGCAGATTCCTCATCTACAAAAGGAGAATAGACACTTGGTGCAGGTGGAAGTCCAGCGATCATAGCACTTTGTGCAAGTGTCAAATCTTTTGCATGTCTTCCAAAATAAGTCTGTGCTGCAGCCTCTATTCCATAAGCACCTGAACCAAAATAAATTTGATTTAAATATCTCTCAAGAATTTCTTTCTTAGTAAATCTTCTCTCAATCTGAAGAGAAATTATAATTTCTTGAATTTTTCTTTTTAAATTCTTCTTAGGGTGAAGGAAAATATCTCTTGCAAGTTGCATAGTGATTGTACTTGCACCCTGTGCAGCACTTCTCCCCTTAAAATCTGCTACAACAGAACGAGCAATTGCTTTAAAATCAATACCAGGATGTGTATAAAACCTTGAATCTTCAATGGCAACAATAGCATTTTTCATATTTGTTGGAATTTCATCAATAGGAACCCAATATCTATTTTCCTTAAAGAGTGTTCCTATAACAGTTCCATCTGAAGAATATATAATAGATGTCTCGCTTGGTTCAAATTTTTCCATAGCCTCAACATCTGGCAAATCCTTACCACAGGTATTTATAACATATATTCCAGCTGCTATTGCGACAATCAAAACAAATAAAACCAAATAGCAAAGTGTAAGAATAATTTTTAAAAATATTCTCTTTGGTTTCTTTTTTTTAGGAGTAGAAGTTGAATCACTTACATTCTGTTTTGGTGTGTCAGTAGAAGATGAAGGGGCTTTGGGAGGATTTTGCCTCTTTCTTCCTTGATTATTTATATTAAGTATCATATTGTTGTATTCTCCCTAAGTAGTTAGTTTACAGGATTTAATTCCTTATATATAGCCGAAAGAACACCATTTATAAATTTAACAGTTTTTTCTTCGCAAAACATTTTTGAAATTACAACAGCCTGTTCTATTACTACTTCATCAGGAATATCATTTGAAAACATCATCTCATATACAGCCAATCTCAAAATATTCTTTTCAACATTTCCCATTTTGTCATATTTCCAACTTTTTATATTGGCTTCAATTTTAAATCGGATTTCTTCAGAATGTTTTTCAATCCCAATTACAATTTCTCTTACAAAATCAAAAATAAGATTCCTTATATATGCAACAAATGTCAAATCCTTTTCATACCAATCTTTTAAAGCTTGTTTCTGAGCTTCAGTATATTTTTCTATAGGTGTTTTCTTAGAAAGCCCTAAAACTTCTAAAGATTTTCTTATAACAAAACTTCCTGCTTGTTTTACAGTTCTTATATCTTCTAAATCTTCAGACTTTACATTATTCGGGAAAAATGGCAAAATATCTTCGAAAGACGATATTATATCAAATTTATCTTTAGAATCAATTCCCAATGCTATAAAATTTGCATCATCCTGTACATCATTTTTATAATATACTTCTACTAACTTTCTTTTTATCTCATTAATAGCATAGTCGACTTGTAAATTTATCATCATTTTTTTAGCACTATGCCCTTTTTTATCCCATGAATTAGGATTTAAATGAAGAGAATATAAAAATTCTCCATCAATATCAGACAAAATATCTTCACAAGATGTATCTACATCTCCGCCTGCAAGTTCCATCATAAACAAAACATTGAGTGCTACTATTCTGCCTAAAGTTTTTTCTTCTCTCATAAAATTTATAATCCTTACTTTTTTTTACCTATTACAATTCTATCAAATTCGCTATAATCTTTTATAATATAAACTTCAGAAAATCCATTATCACAAAATATTTTTTTTACATCAGAACCTTTTGATGAATTTATTTCAACAGCCAAAACTCCATTAAAATTTAATCTATTTATAGATTCTTTAACTATTTTTTCTGTTATTTCTAAACCATCATCTTCTGAATACAAAGCCAATTTCGGCTCAAAATTCACAACAGAAGGCGAAATTTCATCATATTTCGATATGTAAGGTGGATTTGAAGCAATAAAATCAAATTTTAAATCATTTGGCAAAGGGCGGAAAAGGTCTCCACAAAAAAAATCTATTCTATCCTCTACCCCATTTTTTTTAGCATTTATTTTTGCAATCGAAAGAGCTTTTTCAGATATATCTGATGAAAAAATTTTTGTTTTCTTTGCATAATACGCAACCGAAATCGAAATACAACCACTTCCACAGCACATATCAAGAAAAATAGAAGAATCTCTTTTATTGCAAAAATCTATAGCCAATTCTGTCAAAATTTCTGTTTCAGGTCTTGGAATAAGACAATCTCTTGAGACATAAAAAGAAAGAGACATAAACTCTTTTTTATTCAAAATATATGCTATTGGCTCTCCACTTGCCCTTCTATCCAAAAATGATAAAAATTTTTCTACCAAAATAGACTCTGGCTCAAAATTTGGATTTATAAACAAAAATTCTTTTGAAACAGAAAGAGCTTCCGAAAGAAGAATCAAAACATCAAGTTTTGAATCAAGATATGGATCATTACATTTCTCATCAAGAATTTTTCTTCCATAATCAAAAAGTTCTGATAGTTTTTTAAGCATTTTCCTCTACAGCAAGAGCTTTTCTCTGTGCTTCAAGTGCCAAAGCATCTATGATCTCATCAAGGTCTCCATCCATAACTAAGTCTATATTGTGAACACTAAATCCTATTCTGTGATCTGTAATTCTGCTTTGTGGAAAATTATAAGTTCTTATCTTCTCACTTCTATCACCCGAACCAACCTGTGATTTTCTCTCACTTGCCAATTCATTTGATTTTTTTGACTGTTCAAGTTCCAAAATTTTTGCTCTCAAAAGTCGCATTGCTTTTTCTCTGTTCTGATGTTGTGAACGCTCATCTTGACAAGAAACGACAATACCAGTTGGAATATGAGTGAATCTAACAGCAGACTCTGTCTTATTAATATGTTGACCACCAGCACCTGAAGAACGATATGTATCAACTTTAATATCAACTGGATTTATCTGTACATCAACAGCTTCTGGCTCAACCAATACAGCAACAGTTACAGTAGAAGTATGAACCCTTCCAGATGACTCTGTATCAGGGACACGCTGTACTCTGTGTACTCCACTTTCATATTTTAATCTTGAATAGACATTTTTCCCTAAAATTGAAAAAACTACTTCTTTTACACCACCAAGACCTGTCATATTTGAGTTAATTATATCTGTTTTCCAACCTTTTCTCTCTGCATATTTACAATACATTCTAAATAATTCACCTGCAAAGAGTGCAGCCTCGTCTCCGCCTGCTCCTCCTCTTATCTCCATAATAATATCTTTTTCGTCATAAGGATCTTTTGGAAGTAACAGAATAAAAAGTTTTTCTTTTATCTTTTCATGTTTTCCATTTAAAATATCAAGTTCCTGATTCAGATAATCAAGCATATCTGGATCTTCTTCATGTTTCAACAATTCTTTAGTTTCTTCAATCTCAGAATTTATTTTTTTATATTCACCATATACAGCAACAGTTTCTTCTAAAGATGTTCTCTCTTTATTTAAAACCATAAAACGATTTGGGTCTGCTGCTATGCTTGGATCTGATAATTGTTCACTAAGTTCATTAAATTTCTTTTCTATAAGCTCAAGTTTCTTTTCCATAACTACTTAATTCCTCCACATATTTAAAAACAAAGTGGCAATTCTCTAACAGAAGGACTTGATTCTTCTATTTCAGGTCTTTCAAAACAAGAACGGCATCTTGGCTCATATCCTTCCTTTGCATCGCCAACAAGAATAGTTGGACTTGAATAATCAGCAGGACGACCATTTACCATTTTTTGAGTTCTACTTGCTTCTTTGCCACATACAAGACATATAGCTCTCAATTTATCGACAATTTCTGCCTTTGCCAAAAGTTCAGGCATAGGTCCAAATGGCTCTCCTCTAAAATCCAAATCAAGACCAGCAACAATAACTCTTACACCAAAATCTGCCAATTTATCGCAAACAGACACAATTTCTTTTGAAAAAAATTGTACTTCATCAATTGCAACAACACGAGTATCATTTTCTACAAATTTAAATATATCATAAGGATGATTTACTGGAATAGCTGTTATTTTAACTTGATTATGTGATACTACACTTTCAATTCCAAATCTATTATCTGTTATAGGTTTAAAAACTTGAACTTTTTGTTTAGCAATAACCGCTCTTTTTACTCTTCTAATCAATTCTTCACTTTTACCACTAAACATACTGCCACATATTACTTCAAGACTACCTTGTTTATTCATCTTTCTATTTTTCTTCCTCTGCCCAAACTTTCTTCATTCTCGAAAAACACTTAAAATCTCCATAGGGGCATTTTCTTTGTAAAAAACAAGCTGGACCTGCATTTTCAAAAATTACAGGTGATACTTTTACACATTCTCTAAAAATTTGCCATGCTAATTTTCTTATTTCCCTACCCGCTTTTTTGCAACACTTAACCGAGAAAAACTTAAATAGTTGTGAAGCAGTCATAGTAATAACAATATTTTCAGATTTAGCAGAAGGCAGCACATATAATGCCTCTTCTCTCGATACCCCTAAGCCTATAAATGTATTATATAAATCAAAAGATTTTTTTACAAAATCTTGATACAAATCAAAAAGTCTCTCATCTTCTTTAATTCTTTCTGAAATCACAAAATCATTTTCAGAATCAATAGAAACATTTTTTTCTTCTCTTTTTGACAACGCCAAATATTCACATAATGCAAGTTCTTTTAAAGCAATTGCAGAAACCTCTTCAATAGAAAATGTATATGTAACATGATTTAAAACTGAATAATTTTCAGAACGAATTAAATCAAATACAATCTTTTTTATATTTTCTTCTGTTAATTCATCAAATATATTTAAAATCGACTTATCAGAATAAAAAAATTTACCACAAGAAGCAATAATGCGTTCTGCCTCAGCGGTATTTGATAATAAACTAACTTGCATATTACATGACCTCAAATGTTTCAACACCCATCTCTATGAGAAGGTGAACCCTCAAATAAAAGGAGGTGTGAAATAAGAAAGTTTTTCACACCCCCTTTTAAAACAGAAAAAAAATTTAAGCCTTGGCTTTATTAAGTCCGTAACGCTGACGGAATTTTTCAACTTGACCTTCTTTTGTACTAAAAGATTTTTGCTTGCCTGTGTAGAAAGGATGACAAGCTGAACAAACTTCTACTTTAAGTTCTTTCTTTGTTGAAAATGTCTTAAATGAATTTCCACAAGAACATGATACTGTTACTTCATGGAAAGCTGGATGTATTTTACTCTTCATAAAAATATTACCTCAAAAAAATAAACAAATTAACTTTAAACAATGTTAAAAATTGCTAAAAAGGATTATAACACAAAAAAAAATATTTGACAAGAGAAAAATCAAAAAAATATTATATTATAAAATATTTTGCAATTTCACTTTGAATTGAAAAAAAATTATAGGGAATGTAGAAAAAATCCTCCTTATCTTGTGATTTTTTTTCAATAAATCCATTTTTAATCAAAAATTGTAATTCTTTAAAATATACTTTCTCAAAATCTTCACCAAAATTTTTATAAAATTCCAAAGAAGAAAGACCTCTTGCAAGTCTCAACTTTAACATAACAAATTCCCCTTCAGAATTCTTTAAAGGCAATGTTTCAGAATATTCCTTAATACTAATATTACTTTTTATATTTTTACAATATTGAAAAGGATCTGAAATATTTTTAAATCTCTCTCTCTTAACAAAAGAACAGGCTGAACTTCCAAAGCCCAAATATTCTTCAAAATTCCAATATTTTAAATTGTGTCTGCAAAATTTATTATTCTTTGCAAAATTAGAAATTTCATAATGAAAAAAGCCATTTTTAACTAATTGACCATGGACATATTCCATTTGTTCAACAAGTAAATCATCGTTAGGAATTTCCAAATCACCCTTTATGCATTTATCACCTAAGATAGTACCTTCTTCTGGCATAAACATATAAAGAGAAATATGTTCTATTGGATATTTTAAAACCTGGTCTATATCTGAAACTAAAATATCCTTTGTATATTTTGGAAAACCAAATATAAGATCGACTCCAACAGAATCAAAATTTAATGAACAAGCTGTTTCAAGAGTTTTTGACAATTCCAAAGATGAATGTAATCGCCCTATTTTTTTCAAAAGTAAATCATCAAAACTCTGCCCACCAATACTAATTCTATTTATTCCTGCATTCTTAAAATCTGAAAGCAAATTCCCCTTAACTGTGCAGGGATTACACTCCATAGAAATTTCAGCTTTTGGCAATATTCCAAATTTTTTGTCAATTTTAGAAATTATACGATCTATATGTTTTGGAGATAAAATGGAAGGAGTACCACCTCCAAAAAATATTGTATCAACACTTTTTGTATAAGATGTAATTTCTATTTCATTACATATACAATTAATATATTCTTCAATAAAATTTTCGTTCCATTTTGATTTAGGAATTGAATCAAATGCACAATAAAAACATTTTCTAATACAAAAAGGAACATGAATATATATTCCAAGCATATTTAATTCCATTTTTTTATTTTATTACAAATTTAAGGCGTGTTGGTAAACTACCAATTAGCCAATTTTGTGCGATATAAAATACTGAACGATATCCATTTTTCTATAGTAGTTTTGTGAAAATTGTACTTAGAAAAAGAATGTCTATTTTGAAAATTTAGATAATTATTTTGCGGTAAAAATGGCTAAGTGAACATCTTATATCCAAAAATTGGCGTAAGTAGAAAAATAGTAACTATTTAAATTTGCAGAAATAGAGTTTAGCAACACAACCTAATTTTTATGTGGCGATAATATACTCATTATGAAATTTTTCTTTATTTCAACAGCAGCATGTGGGCATAATTCATGGCAACAAAAGCATCTTATACATTTTTTATTATCAGCAGTAGGTCTTTTATCAACCAAAGTAATTGCTTTTGCAGGACAAATTTTGGCACAATATCCACATGCTTTACATCTATCAGTAAAAACAACTTTGGGTTTGATTAAACTTTCTGCAATATCTTTTATAATTCCACCTGCAAAGTGAATATTCATAGAAGAAGGCAATTTTATATCTTTAATTTTTGTAGTTTCATCTATTTTTAAAAGTGGATATTCGATAGAATCTTTAAAATCGAGCAATCCCCTTTTTTCTGCATTCACTAAAACTCTAACTTTTTCAGGATCAATCCCCATCAATTTAACAGCAGAATAATCAAGAGCAAAAGCATTTTCTGAAGCTAAAATAAATCCAAAATTTCTAATTCTACCAGAAGTTGGACCATCTCCGTCCATTCCAATTATTCCATCCATAATTGAAAGTTGAGGCTTTGAAGCAAGAAAAATATCAATAAGTGTATCTGCAAAATGTGAGTAATCAGGCATTCTAAAGTGCATTTCCATTTTGGCAAGCCCTGGAATAGAGCCGAACATATTTTTGACTGCACCTGTGTAAACCATCTGACAATGTGTTTTCATCTTAGGCAAATTTATTATTAAATCAGCCTCAGTCAATGGTTTCAAAATTGAAAGTTTTTTTAAATATACAGCATCTGGATTTTCTACTTCAGCAGAATCAACATCAAAATTCAACTCAGCATTATGTCCCTCAACTGCTTTAGTCATTTCAGTTACTTTGTATATACCTTTTAAAACTTCAGGCTTATACAGATTCCCAGGACTTTCTGTGATAATAGAAGTTGCTCCAAGTTCATCTATCAAAGTACAAAGTGCAGAAACAAATAATGGATGTGTAGTAGCTGCAACTTCAGGCTTTTTTCCCATAACAAGATTTACCTTAAGAGCTACTTTCATACCCTTTTTAACAAAAGTACCTAGTCCACCTATAGAATCAAGGCATTCTCGCAATTTTGCTAAAACATCATCATAATTTTCACACTTTACAATACCAACTTTCATCTTCTTTTTCTCCCTTGATTTTAGACTTCAAAAAAGGTGATATGGAAAAATTCTTTTTCATATCACCTTTTAATAAAATTACTTATCTATTTCTTCTATTTCTTCTCTTAAATTTATTTTTTCTGCTATCAGAATTTTCAACTTTTTTTTCTGAATCTTCTTTTTTTAGTTCTACTTTCTTTTCTTCTTCAGCCTTCTTTTTCGCTTCTTCTTCGGCTTTCTTTTTAGCTTCTTCTTCGGCTTTCTTTTTAGCTTCTTCTTCGGCTTTCTTTTTTGCTTCTTCTTCAGCTTTCTTTTTCGCTTCTTCTTCAGCTTTCTTTTTCGCCTCTTCTTCAGCTTTCTTTTTAGCCTCTTCTTCTTCTTCGTCTTCTTCGTCGTCTTCTTCCTCTTCTTCTTCTTCGTCTTCTTCTTCGTCT
>CADAWZ010000029.1 GCA_902791745.1 uncultured bacterium | reverse complement strand
ACAAAATAGAAGCATCAATTAATGCCTGATAATATCTAAGTCTTTTTGCAAACTCTTCTTCTTTTAAGGCTTGAACTTGCATTTCAATATCATATATTACACCATTTGAATCTTCTAAATACACATCAAGCCTAATCCCCTTATTATCATAATTTTCTTTAAAAATTACTTCTTTTTGTATGTATTCAACCTTAATTATTTTGATATCTAAAAGTGTTTCAAGAACTCTTGTACAGATGTCTATTTCACACATCACCCTCTTGAACAAATAATCATCTTGAAAAGTCAATTCTTCCCAAGTTTTTCTTTTTCGTTCTTTATTTTCAATTTTTGTATTTTCTGTAGTCATGATTATTCCATAAAAAACTTTATTTTTTTATAATTATACAATATTAACAACAAAAAAACAAGATAAATAAAAAATCCCCTTTCAATTCATACAAAACTGAAAAAGGATTAATTTTTCATAAAATATTATTTTTATTATACTTTAAGGCAAAAATCTAATTTTCAAATGATGGTTTTAAACCTGTTTCTTTACAATAAAGAACATAAGATTCATAAAGTCCATTTAACTCATCTTCGAGTTGTTGACGGTCTGCTTTTAAATCGCCCATCTTCTCAGACATCTTTGCAATCTTATCTTCCATTTTTTCTATTTCAATATTTTTTAACTCATAGAGTTGTCTTATTCTCTCATAAGACATTTCCATTTTTTCCTTTATAAGTTCACCAGTCATTGATTTCAATGTAACCTCATCCATTTCTTAATTATTTCCTCCAAGAACCCAAGCCATGTTTATATCTCCTTTTTATATAGTCTTTTTTTGTTTTTTGTCCCCTCAGAACCTCTTTAAAATATTTTAGAAAAAGTATATATGTATTAAAAATGTTTTGCCAATTAAGTAAAAGTTTTTTCGGTGTAATGCAACGAACGGAATTAGAACAAGTGGAATTGGAGTGAGTGTATTGGCACTAAAAAACTTAAAAATAACTACTGAAGCCTATTATAATAAAGTTGATGTTTTAGCAAAACATTTTTATTTTATATATAATAGAAATTAATTTCCAACATTTAAACTTTTTCCAACATTTTTTTTATTTCATTCCAGACATCTTCTATGGCTACAGAAGCATCAACTTCAAATAAAATATTTTTATCAGAAAAATATTTTATAAGAGGTTCTGTCTGTTCTGTATATACTTTCAATCTACTTATAATAACTTCCTCTTTATCATCATCACGAATTATAATTTCTCCACCACATTTAGGACATGAATCAGAACTCAAATTTTTAACATTATAAACAGAGGCACATTTTTTACAAACTCTGCGAGATGTAAGTCTACTTATTACTTCAGACTGTTCTAATGATAAATTTATTGCATGATCAATTTTTAAATTATGATTTTTCAACATGACATCAAGTTCTTCTGCTTGAACAAGATTTCTTGGAAAACCATCAAGTAAAAATCCCTTCTTACAATCATCTTCGGCAAGTCTTTCAGCCATAATTTTCAATATAACATCATCAGGTACAAAATGACCTGCTTTTATATAAGATTCAGCTTCAAGTCCAATTTTAGTTTTTTCATGTATGGCATGCCTAAGCATATCTCCCGTAGATATGTGTGGAATATCAAAAAAATTACTGATAAACGCACTTTGTGTTCCTTTACCAGCTCCTGGCATTCCCAGAATAACAAGATTCATATCAAAACCGCCTTAAAAAAAATTATTACTAATTATTATAACATAACAAAAAAATATTAGCAATATTTTTTTCCAAAAAATAAAAAAGCTGTCAGAAAAATTTCCAACAGCTTTAAAAAATCAATCACTATTTTTTCATTATTCCTTGATAATGTTTCATAACCGAACGAGCTTCGAGTTGTTGTAATGTATCAAGGGCGACACCTACAATAATGAGAAGTGATGTACTTCCTAAATAGAAACTATGAATATCAGTAAGAAGCATTATAAGATTTGGTGCAATAGCAATTAAACCAAGTGATATAGCAGAGATAAATGTTATTCTATTCATTATCTTATTTAAAAATTCAACAGTATTTTTACCAGGTCTTATGCCAGGAATAAAACCACCAAATTTTTTCATATTATCTGCTATATCAGCAATATTAAATGTAATTGCTGAATAAAAATAAGTGAAAAAGATTACAAGTAAGAAATATACAAAATTATATAAGAATCCTGAATGAGACATCAATTTTGAATATTCAACAGCAAATCCACCTAATGGAGAAGTTGGGTCTAATTTCAAAAATTGTATAATTGTTGCTGGCAAATAAAGAACAGAAATAGCAAAAATTATTGAGATAACTCCAGCATTGTTAACTTTTATAGGAATATATGTACTTTGTCCACCAGTTACTCTTCTACCGACCACTTTTTTTGCATATTGAACAGGTACTTTTCTGATTGCTTGAGTCAACATGATAATTGCTACTATAAGAGCAATTGTAATTAAAACAAAAAGGGTCAACTGTATAGAAATTTGAAATTTGTTAGACGATGCCTTTGCTATCTTAAATGTATTCATAATATAGTCAGGATATCTTAAGACGATACCTGCAAATATTATCATGGATGTTCCATTTCCAACACCGTATTCAGTCATTCTCTCACCGAGCCAAACAAGACAAACAGTTCCTGCTGTCAAGGCTAAAACTACGACAAAACCATAGAAAAAGCTACTGTAATAAAATACTTTGGCTCCATTCGAAGCTGTATATCTCATCAAACTGAAAACCAAAACGACTGCCTGAAGAAAAGCAAGACCAACTGTTCCATAACGAACATATTGGTTTATCTGTCTGCGTCCCTGCTCTCCGCCTTCTTTTTGTAACTCATGGAGTTTCGGAATAACAACAGTGAGAAGTTGCATAATAATCGAAGCATTAATATATGGAGTAATACCCATAGCAATGATCGAGAAATTATTTAAAGCACCTCCAGTGAACATTCCCAAAAACTCGAAAAGTTCACCACTTGCAAGCATGGTTTGCCACAACTGTCTATTTACTCCAGGTACTGTGATGTAAACCATCATAACGAAGGCAGCACAACCCGCAGCGACTGCAAGCAGTCTGTTGCGCATTAGTCTATCATTCCAAGCAGAGATAAATGCATCAAACATTAAATCACCTCGACCTTGCCACCAGCTTTTTCAATGGCAGCCTGAGCCGTTTTAGTAAATTTATTCAATTTTACATTAACTGGTTTTGTGATTTCACCAGTTCCAAGAACTTTTACAGGTGAATTCAAATCTTTGATTAAACCTGAAGCATAAAGTGCTTCAGCTGTTATAATTTCACTATCACTGGCACAATTTTCAAGAGTATTCAAATTGATTGTAACATATTCAATTCTGTTGCGATTTCTGAAACCTTTAAATTTTGGAAGAATTCTATACCATGGTGTCTGACCACCTTCAAAAGCTGGAGCTTTTGTACCGCCAGATCTCTTTCTCTGACCATTTTCGCCTCTTCCAGATGTCTTACCATGACAACCAGGTCCTCTTCCTACTCTTTTTCTTCTCTTTGTTGAACCAGGAGCTGGATACAAATCTTCTAACTTCATAATTTTAAACTCCCTTTATCTTTTGAAAATTTCGCAGAAAAAGCAATAAATACTATTTTCTGCGAAATTACATTTTTAAAATTTTTATCTATTGAAGAATCTCGTTTGGTGATTTTCCACGAAGAGCAGAAACTTCATCAATTCTCTTCAATTCCTTCAATGCTTTAATTGTACAGTAAACAATATTTACTGCATTATCTGAACCAAGAGATTTTGTGAGAATATCTTTTATTCCAGCTTGTGTAACAACAGCACGAACTGCTCCACCAGCAATAACACCAGTACCAGGAGCTGCAGGTCTAAGCATTACCATTGCAGAACCAAATTTAACTGTTGTTTCATGTGGAATTGTTGTTCCAATAATAGGAATAGATACAACATTCTTCTTTGCTTCTTCAGCACCTTTTCTTATAGCTTCTGGAACTTCACTTGCTTTTCCAAGTCCAGCACCTACAAGACCACTACCATTTC
The DNA here is from genome assembly GCA_902791745.1 of uncultured bacterium. Lineage (GTDB taxonomy): Bacteria > Vulcanimicrobiota > CADAWZ01 > CADAWZ01 > CADAWZ01 > CADAWZ01. The sequence continues at coordinate 14,183 of CADAWZ010000029.1, read as the reverse complement.
CAACAACTACGAGAGCACTAAACGAAAATCTCTTTCCGCCTTTTACAACTTTGGCAACTCTGTTGAGTTTTACGACAGTTTCGGTGAATTCTTTATCTCCAGTTTCTATTCTTGCCATAATTACCTCCAATTAGAATTGAATACCGGCTTCGCGCATACTGTCAGCCAAAGCAGCTATTCTTCCGTGATATTTGTAACCGCCTCTGTCAAAGACCAATTGGTTAATGCCTTTTTCTTTCATGCGTTCTGCCATTATGGCTCCGACTTTTTTGGCTTTTTCTGTCATTGTCAATCCTTCTTCAAAACCCTTTTCAAAAGAGCTTGCGGATACAAGTGTATGTCCTGCTACATCATCTATAAGTTGAACATAGACATGGCGAAGACTTCTGAATACAGAAAGACGTGGGAGCTCGGCAGTGCCACTTAAATGTTTGCGGAGTCTCGCATGTCTTTTTTGTCTTAAAAAATTACGGGAGATTTTATTAATCATAACCGCACATCCTTCTTAAATCTATTTTGCAGCCTTACCGGCTTTTCCGAGTTTTCTAATTATAACTTCATTTGCATATCTAAAACCTTTGCCTTTATATGGCTCTGGAGGTCTGATAGCTCTTATATCTGCTGATACTTGTCCGATTTGTTCTTTGTCGATACCGTTTACTTTTAAGTGAACAATACCTTTTTCATTAGCTATTTCAAATGTGATTCCATCAATAGGCTCAATTACTACTGGATGTGAATAACCACATGAGATTTCAATTCCTTTTCCTTTTGGAACAATTTTATAACCTGTTCCAACGAGATCGAGCTGTTTTGTATATCCTACTGAAACACCAACAATCATATTGTTTAAAAGTGTTCTTGTTAATCCATGAAGAGCTCTCTCTTCTTTGAGATCAGATTTTCTTTCAACCTTTATAACATTATTCTCCATTGATAATTTCATATCTGGATGGAAAACTTTTGTGAGTTCACCTTTAGAACCTTTTACGACAACTTTATTTCCGTCATCTATTTTTACAGTTACGCCGGACGGAATTGTAATTGCTGCTTTACCTATTCTTGACATCTTACAAATTCCTCCTTACCAAACATAACCTAATACTTCGCCACCAACACCATTAAGCTTGGCGTTCTTACCTGTCATGACACCTTTAGATGTTGACATTATAACAACTCCGAGACCTCCTAAAATACGAGGAATCTCTGCTTTTTGTGTATAAATACGAAGTCCTGGTTTACTTACTCTTTTGATTCCAGTTATAACTCTTTCACGAGCTGGACCATATTTCATTTTAATTCTTATAACTCCCTGAGCAGCGCCTTGAGGATTTATAATCTGATAATCTGCAATAAAACCTTCTTCTTTCAAAATCATAGCAATATGCTCTTTGATTTTGGAAGCAGGGACATCTACCTGTTCATGATATGCAACATTTGCATTTCTTACACGAGTGAACATATCGGCAATAGGATCTGTCATTCCCATAAAAATATTCCTCCACAAAGTGATTTGACTTGACATTTCCCTTAGAAAAGAGATTCTTGGTTTGCCGAAATTAGCAGTTATATATATCTATCTGCACAATCCCATAACCAAGCATGACTTTCCGTGTGTCACACACGGTAGTTTCGCTATTTAGGTTATATGCTTTCGCATATTTCCATTTCTTGGCTTGTGTTTACACACAAAGGAAGAATCAACTATAAGCTGATTCAAAATTTTCTAAAAAAAAACATTCTAAAAAATAAAATTTACCTTACCAACTGGATTTTGTTACTCCAGGGATCTCACCTTTATGGGCAAGAGTTCTGAAACAAATTCTGCACATGGAGAATTTTCTCAAATAGCCCTTAGGTCTTCCACAAATCTGACAGCGATTCACTTTTCTTACTGAAAATTTTGGCTGTCTGTTTGCTTTTACGATCATAGAAGTCTTAGCCATAATTCCTCCAAAAATTTAACTTCCATCAAATTAGTTTTCTTTTAATGGACAACCGAGAAGTTTAATAAAAAATCTTGCTTCTTCATCTGTTTTAGCGGTAGTTACAATATTTATGTCCATACCTCTAACTTTGTCAACTTTATCATATTCGATTTCTGGGAATATTGTCTGTTCTTTGAGACCGAAAGCATAATTGCCTCTGCCATCAAAAGATTTAGATGAGATTCCTCTGAAATCACGGATACGTGGAAGAACAACATTGAATAACTTGTCAAGGAAAGTATACATTCTTGCCCCTCTAAGTGTTACTTTACATCCAATTTTGCTTCCTGCACGAAGTTTAAAAGCAGCAATTGATTTTTTTGCTTTTGTTACAACTGGTGCCTGACCAACGATCTGACTTAAATCTTTTACAGCTGATTCCAAAGCTTTTGGATTTTGGAGAGCCTCACCAAGTCCGATACTTACGACTACTTTTTCAAGCTTTGGCACCATATTGATATTTTTATATTGAAATTTTTCTTGCATACGAGAAATTATTTCCTTCTCGTATTTCTCTCTTAATCTAATCATAATATTTCACCTTTGACAAGTTGGTTAATGTATTTTTACTTTCAAAAGAAGTATGGTAGCTTTTTACTTCTTATCTCTCAAATTTTACTCAATATGACCGCAACTTCACTTATGAAATTGCGGTCTATTTTTTGTAAAATTTCATGTTATTATATCTTAGCTCCACATTTTCTGCAAACTCTGATATATTTTGGGGTGTATTTACCCTCTACTGGTTTCTCTTCTGAGAGCTGTTTTTTAACTCTAACAGCCTTATCACATTTAGGACATACAAGCATGACCTTACATGAATCTATAGGCATGGCTTTTTCAATAATTCCACCCTGTGGATATTTTGGAGGTCTTGCTTTTGTATGACGTTTGACTGTATTGCAACCGTCAACAATTACTTGTCCTTCACAAGGCATAACCTTGGAAACTTTTCCTCTTTGACCTTTGTCTCTTCCAGAAAGAATAACGACTGTATCGCCTTTTTTGACATGAACTTTCATAGGTCTTTTTACTGCATTTGCCATAATTTTACCACCTTTAAAACGCTCTAATTTAATTAGAGAACTTCAGGAGCGAGAGAACAAATTTTCATAAAATCTTTGTCTCTTAACTCTCTTGCTACTGGACCAAAAATACGAGTTCCTCTTGGTGCAAGATGGTCATCAATAATAACGGCCGCATTGTCATCAAATCTGAGATAGGAACCATCTGGTCTTCTTATTTTCTTTTTGGTGCGAACTACAACAGCCTTCACCACATCACCTTTTTTAACACCTGCACCTGGGATAGCTTCTTTTACTGAAGCCATGATGATGTCCCCAATATGTGCAAATTTATGATGGAAGCCTCTTTTAACTCTGATACACATAATTTCTTTTGCACCTGAGTTATCGGCAACTCTCAATCTGCTCTGTTGCTGAATCATTGTATATTATCCTCCACAAGCATTCAATTTGCTTGAACGATTTTTCTGTTTCTACTTCTTTTGTTAAAAACAAGGAAGCAGCCTGCTCTATTCAAAATAACATAATACCACATTAAGTCAAATATTGCAAGCTGTTTCACAACATTTTTTACTTTTGACGTTCGATTATTTCAACAACTCTCCAGCAAACATCTTTACTGAAAGGTCTTGTTTCCATGATCTTTACTGTATCGCCTTCATGGCAATCATGTTCATCATGAGCTTTAAATTTAGCTCTTCTTTTAATTATTTTTTTGTAAACAGGATGTGCAAACTGACGTTCACATAAAACGACAACTGTTTTTGTCATCTTATCGCTGACAACTTTGCCAATCCTGACTTTTCTTAAATTTCTTTCTTCAGCCATAGTAATTTACCCTCTCTCGGCATGTCAACTATTTTTTGACAGTTTGCATTTCAGTCATGATTGTTTTAATACGAGCAATCATACGCTTGTTCTGTCTTATTTTTGAAAAATCTCCTGAATGAGATGTTGCAAGTTGAAATCTTATGTTAAAAATTTCTTCTTTGAGGTCTGCAATTTTCTCATTGAGTTCCTTTTCGAGTTCCTTTTTGTCCATTGAACGGAATTTTTTCAGCTGTTCTTTAATTTTCATCTGATTCGCCTCCAAACTCTTCACGTTCTAATATTTTTGTCTTTACAGGTAACTTATGAGAAGCAAGTCTAAGAGCCTCTTTTGCTACTTCTCTGTCAAGTCCTGCAAGTTCGAATAAAATTCTTCCAGGTTTTACAACAGCAACCCAGTAATCTGGTGAACCTTTTCCTGAACCCATACGAGTTTCTGCAGGTTTCTTTGTTATTGACTTATCTGGGAAAATTCTTATCCAAAGTTTTCCGCCTCTTTTGATATATCTGTTGATAGCAATACGAGCGGCTTCTATCTGACGGTCTGTTATCCAACAAGGTTCTGTTGTCTGAAGGGCAACTTCTCCATGGAGAAGATCACAACCTCTGTAAGCTTTGCCTTTCATTCTTCCACGCTGTGTCTTACGATATTTAACTCTTTTTGGCATAAGCAACATGAACATAATAACTATACCTCCTTGGCGACGGCTTCGACATCTTCTACTGGTACAGCCATTTTAACAGGTTTACGAGTAGGAAGTACATCGCCGCGGTAAATCCAAACTTTTACGCCAATCTGACCATAAGTCGTAAAGGCTTCTTTTGTTGCATAGTCAATGTCAGCTCTAAGAGTGTGAAGAGGAACTTTACCCTCAAAAACTCTTTCACTACGAGCAATTTCTGCTCCACCGAGACGACCACTACATTCTACTTTAATTCCAAGAGCTCCAGCTTTAATTGTTCTCTGAAGTGCCTGTTTCATTGCTCTTCTGAAAGCAACACGACGAATGAGCTGATCTACGATGTTTTCTGCAACGAGTGCTGCATCGAGTTCTGCATTTTTGATTTCCATTACGGTAATCTTTATTGGTTTGTTTCCAATGAGTTTTGCAACAGATTTCTTCAAATCTTCAATTCCAGCACCTTTCTTGCCTATTACAAGACCTGGTTTTGCTGTTTTGACAATTATATCTATTCTGTCTGCACGCTCAATTTCTACTTTAGAAACAGATGCACCTTTTAGTTTGTTCATGACAAACTTACGAATCTTTATATCTTCGTGCAACCATTCTGAATATTTCTTTCTATCATTGAACCAACGGCTATCCCAACCTCTGGTTATCTTAAGTCTTAGCCCTATAGGGTGTATCTTCTGTCCCACTTAGTTCACCCCCTCGCTTTCCTTTACAACGAATGTAATATGACTTGTTCTATTGTGAATACCACTTGCTCTACCTTGTGCACGAGGGATCCAACGCTTTGCTGTAGGGCCTTGATCAACCCAAGCACCGCAAATTACAAGACTTTCTCTGTCCATTTTAAAATTATTTTCAGCATTTGCTACAGCAGAATTCAAAACTTTTTCAAGAATACGTGCAGCACGCTTTGGTGTGAATTGGAGAATTGTCAAAGCCTCTCCAACTGCTTTTCCACGAACGGCGTCCATGACGAGTCTGAGCTTGCGTGGGGTACAATGGACGAACTTCGCTACAGCTCTGACTTCTCTGCCTTCAACAGCCGTATTATTTGATTTATTACTCATTTTTATTTACTCCATCCAAACACTTTTAAGGCACAAAAAATCAATTACTTTACAGATGATGATTTTTCGTTAGCTGCCTTTGCTCCATGACCTCTGTAACGACGTGTCAAGGCAAATTCTCCAAGTTTATGACCAACCATTTGATCTGAAATGTATACTGGGACATGTTTCTTTCCGTCATGAACAGCTATTGTATGACCGATCATTTCAGGAATTATAGTACATGAACGTGCCCATGTCTTTACAACTTTCTTTTCGCCTTTTTCATTAAGGGCGGTTATTTTCTTTTCGAGGTTCTTATCAACATAAGGACCTTTTTTTACTGATCTGGACATTTACTTAACTATCCTCACTTCCGATTTCTTCTATTGACGATCATCCAATCCCAACTTTTGGACTTACGTGTCTTATGACCATAAGCTGGTTTGCCCCAAGGTGTACAACTTGGACGACCTGGTGTTGATCTTGCTTCACCACCACCATGTGGGTGATCACATGGGTTAGTTGCAAGTCCTCTGACATGTGGACGGATTCCAAGCCAGCGTGAACGACCAGCTTTTCCTATTGAAATATTTTCATGTTCCAAATTTCCAACCTGTCCGATTGTTGCACGGCAAGCGATATGGATAAGTCTTACTTCACTTGAAGGAAGTCTTAAACGAGCATAATTTCCTTCTTTTGCAAGTAATTGAGCTGCTGCACCAGCTGAACGAATGAGCTGAGCACCTGTACCTGCACGAAGCTCAACATTATGAACGAGAGTTCCTAATGGGATGTCTCTAAGTGGCATACAGTTGCCAACTTTTATGTCGATTTTTTCGCCAGAGACAATTTTATCTCCAACTTTGATTCCAAGAGGAGCAATTATATATCTCTTTTCACCATCTGCATAGCAGACGAGAGCAATATTTGCACTTCTATTTGGATCATATTCTATAGATTGTACCTTTGCCGGTATATTGTCTTTATCTCTTTTCCAATCTATTATTCTGTAACGTCTCTTTACACCGCCACCTCTATGGAAAGCTGTTACTCTTCCATCACTGTTGCGTCCGCCTGTTTTTCTCAATCCGACGGTGAGACTCTTTTCCGATTCCGAACGTGTAATCTCGGAGAAATCAGATACCGACATAAACCTTCTTGATGATGAAGTTGGTTTGAAATATTTTAATGGCATCTGTCCTCCTCCTTTCTTGAACAAAAAATTTTAAAATTTTATATGAAAACTTTTTCAAAAACTTTTTTAGTAGAATCAATCTGAATCTACATTTACTAAACTAACTTTCGAGAAGTGCTGCACCGTTGATTTCGATCTTATCTTCTTGGTGAACCTGTACAATAGCTTTCTTCCAATCAGAATTCTTTCCCATATATCTGCCTCTACGGACTGTTTTGCCTTTTACAATCATTGTTGTAACACGAAGAACTCTTACTTTGAAAATTTCTTCGATAGCTTCTCTAATCTGAATTTTGTTAGCATCTTTGGCTACTTTAAAAGTATATTTGTTATCTCTGTTGAAGAGTTGCATAGACTTTTCAGTGATTATAGGTTTTATGATTATATCTCTTGCATCCATTATGAGAGAACCTCCTCAACATGCTCCAAAGCCGCTTTATCAAAAATTACATTGTCATAAGCGAGAAGATCATAAACATTTATGCCCTCTGGTCTTACAACTCTGACACCCTCAATATTGCGTCCAGATTTGCAGACTTTATTGAAAGCATCAAGCGACTTATTATATTCTTCCATAGCTTTTTCGTATTCTTTTACATCTTCATCAGCAAAAGCTATTGGTTCTTCTGGCTTGTCGGCTACTTTTATGACAAATAATGATTTGCCTGAAAGTTTCAAATTGTTGATTAAACCGACGAAATTTTTTGTATTTGGTGTTTCAAAATCAAATGATTCAACAACCATCATCTGATTTTCTGCTAATTTTGCAGAAAGAGCTTCTCTTAAAGCGAGAGAACGCATCTTCTTATTCAACTTTTTTGAATAATCTCTTGGTTTTGGACCAAATGTTATTCCGCCACCCTTCCAAATTGGTGAGCGTCTGCTACCATGACGAGCACGACCTGTTCCTTTTTGCTTCCAAGGTTTTTTACCTCCGCCACGAACTTCGCCTCTTGTCTTTGTTGAAGCACATCCACAACGTTTATTTGCAAGCTGTTTTACAACAGCCATATGAAGATGTGGTTCATAAGGTTCTACCTCAAATACATCTGCATTAAGCTCGACTTTACCTACGGCAGTTCCTTCTCCATTATAAATATCCAACTGTGCCACGAGACACCTCCGTAAACAACCGCTAATCTAAAATTACTTTTTATTTATTACTGATTCCTTGATCATGAGTAATCCCTTCTTTGCTCCTGGGACTGCTCCTCTTACTATAATAAGATTCTTTTCATCATCAACTCTTACAACCTTTAGACCCTGTGCAGTAACTCTTTCATTACCCATATGACCTGGTTTGCGAGTTCCTTTAATTGTTCTTGCTGCGTCTGTTGCACCGCCACTACAAGGTTTACGATGACTCATAGAACCGTGTGTTTTTGGTCCACCATTGAAATGATGGCGTTTAATACCACCAGCAAATCCTTTACCAATGGATGTACCAACTACATCTACATACTGACCTGCTTCAAAAATAGAAGCCTTTATTTCCTGTCCTACTTCAAATCCCTTTGTATCATTAGCACGGAATTCTCTTAGAACTTTCATTGGACTTACATTTATTTTCTTGTAAAATCCAGCAACTGGTTTATTGACTTTGTTTTCTTTAACTTCGCCAAAACCCATTTGAACAGCTGTGTAACCGTCTTTTTCTTGTGTTCTGATCTCTGTTACTGTACATGGACCAGCAGAAATGACTGTTACTGGAATAGCTTTTCCAGTTTCGTCAAAAAGTTGCATCATACCAACTTTACGACCAATAATGCCTTTCATAACTTCCTCCTGCTTGTTTCCTGTGCGACTGACAACACATTAACCTTTTATTTCAATATCGACACCTGCAGGAAGCTCCATCTTTTCAAGAGCAGCTACTGTCTTTTGTTCTGGATCGATATATATATCAAGAAGGCGTTTGTGTGTTCTTATCTCAAAATGTTCTCTTGATTTCTTATCAATATGAGGGGAACGCAATACACAATAAACATTCTTCTCTGTAGGTAGCGGAATAGGACCAGATACATTTGCTCCTGATTTCTTTGCTACTTCTACTATTCTTGCAGCCGATTCATCAAGAATACGGCTTTCATAAGCTTTAAGTCTTATACGAATTTTCTGTTTAACCACTTTTAAAAGCTCCTCTACGGAATATAAACTTTATTTCAATTTATTATTCAAAATCCGAATTCAACGGAATTGAAAAAACTTGTTAAATCAAATGTCATTATATTATATTTAATATAAACAAAAAAATCAAGTCTTTTTCTGATTTTTTTTAAAATATTTAATTTTTATATAGTATAACCTAAAACTCTTGTCATAATTTCAGATTGAATATTTGGAGGAACCTCTCCATATTTCATAAATTCAGATGAAAATACAGCTCTTCCTTGTGTAAGAGAACGCAATTCTGTAGCATATCCAAACATATTTGCAAGAGGAACAGATGCTTCAACTTGTTGAATTCCAATTTGAGTTGATTCCATATTTTCAACTCTCCCTCTTCTTGAATTCAAATCTGCGATAACTTCACCCAAATATTCTTCTGGTGTTTCAACATCTACCTTCATGATAGGTTCCATCAAAAATTTTTCATTTTTAGTCATGGCCTCTCTTACAGCCATAGATGTAGCGACTTTAAATGCCAAATCAGTTGATTCCATTTCCCTAAATGTACCACCAATTAATTTAACTTTTACACCTATGACAGGATAGCCAATCATGACACCTGTCTCAAGAGCATCTCTGGCACCTTGTTCAACAAATGGAATAAATGTTTTTGGAATTTCTTCATTTTTAAGATCATTCTCAAAAACAATCTTTGATGGATCATCAGATGGTTCTAAGGTGATTTTTACATGACCAAATATTGTTTTACCACTGACCTGTTTATCAAATATTCCTTCTCCCTCACTTACTTTTCTCATAGATTCTCTATAAGAAACTTGTGGCTTTCCAACTGAAGCTTCAACTTTAAATTCATTAATTATTCTATCAATAATTATTTCGAGATGAAGCTCTCCCATGCCAGAAATCAAAATTTGTCCTGTTTCCTCATCTGTTGAAACTTTAAATGTAGGATCTTCTTCTCCAAGTTTTGTAAGTGCATCTGCCAATTTTTCTTGTTCGGCTCTTGTTGAAGCCTCAATAGATACAGAAATAACAGGCTCTGGAAAAACAATTCTTTCCAAAAGAATTGGATTTTTATCATCACAAAGTGAATCACCAGTAGAAACATTTTTAAGACCAACTACTGCATATAAATCACCTGCAGAAGCAGATTCTACATCTTCTCTGTGATCAGCATGTAATCTCAATATCCTATTAAATCTTTCTCTCTTTTTAGTTCTAACATTATATACTGTTGAACCTGCAGAAATAGTTCCAGAATATACTCTTATATATGTCAATTTACCAAAAGGATCTGACTGAATTTTATAGACAAGTGCAGAAAATGGCTCTTTAGAGGTAGCATGTCTTTCAATTTCTTTATTTGTAACAGGGTGAATTCCCTTTATTGGTGGGACATCGAGTGGAGAAGGCAAATAATAAACAACAGCATCAAGAAGTGGTTGAACGCCTTTATTTTTTAATGAACTTCCACATAAAACTGGAACAAATGAGAAAGAAATAACTCCCTTTCTTACAGCTTCTCTTATTTCATCTTCTGTAATAGGCTCACCTGACAGATATTTTTCTGTTATTTCATCTGATTGTTCAGATACCGTATCAATCAATGCTTCTCTGTATTTTTCTGCTTCCTCTTTCAAATCATCTGGTATTTCTGTTTCTTCTATATCCAATCCCAAATCATCTTTATAAATAAGAGCTTTCATTGTGATTAAATCGACCATGCCTAAAAAAGATGATTCACTTCCTATGGGAATTTGCAAAAGAAGTGTTTTGACTCCAAGTCTTTCTTCTATCTTTTCTGCAACTCCAAAAAATGAAGCTCCTGTTCTATCCATTTTATTTATATAGGCGATTCGAGGAACAGAATATTTATTAGCCTGTCTCCAAACAGTTTCAGACTGTGGCTGAACTCCACCAACTGCATCAAAAACAACAATAAGACCATCCAAAACCCTCATCGATCTTTCTACTTCTGCAGTAAAATCGACATGACCAGGAGTATCAATTATATTTATACGACAGTCTTTCCAATTACAATAAGTGACTGCAGAAACAATTGTTATTCCACGCTCTTTTTCTTGAATCATCCAATCAGTAGTTGTTGAACCCTCATCAACTTCACCTATTTTATGAACTCTTCCAGTATAAAAAAGCATATGTTCTGTTGTTGTTGTCTTTCCTGCATCTATGTGAGCAGCCAAACCTATATTTCTCAAAAATTTTAAATTGGAAGAATCAATACTTTCATCATCTTTCATGATCTTTAATCACCTTTACAAAAAATAAGAACTGTCGGAAAATATGACCAAGCAATTAAACGACAGTTCTAAACTTCTAACAAATTATAACAAAAACAAAGAAGCAGAAAAAGAAAATTATTATCTGCCTCTATGTATATTTTGTTACTACCATTTGTAATGAGAGAATGCTTTGTTGGCTTCAGCCATCTTATGAGTATCTTCTCTCTTCTTTACAGATGCTCCCTTGCCTTCTGAAGCATCGAGAAGTTCGGCGGCAAGTTTATCTGTCATGGTCTTTCCGCCTCTCTTGCGAGAATTTCCAACAATCCATCTCATAGCAAGAGCACGTTTACGTTCTGGTCTAACTTCTGTAGGAACTTGATATGTAGCACCACCGACTCTTCTTGGTCTTACTTCGACCTGTGGAGATACTGTTTCCATAGCAAGTTTAAAAACTTTTACAGGATCTTTACCAGTCTTTGCTGCAATGATATCAAGAGCACCATAGAAAATCTTTTCAGCTGTGCCTTTTTTACCATCAAGCATGAGCTTATTCATGAAGCGAGCGATTGTTTCATCTCCATAGACTGGATCAACAATTATTTTTCTTTTTTCAACTTGACCTTTTCTTGGCATTTATAATTCCTCCGCTGATTACCTTACTTTGCGTCTTTAGGTCTCTTTGAACCATATTTAGATCTTGATTGACGACGATTATTTACTCCAGCAGTATCCATAGTACCTCTAATGATGTGGTATCTGATACCTGGAAGGTCTCTTACTCTTCCACCTCTGATCAATACGACAGAGTGTTCTTGAAGGTTATGACCGATACCAGGAATGTAGGCAGTTACTTCGATACCGTTTGTAAGTCTAACTCTTGCAACTTTTCTAAGAGCTGAGTTTGGTTTCTTTGGGGTTATTGTTTTAACCTGTGTGCAAACTCCTCTTTTTTGTGGGGCTCCACCTAAGTTGAATGTTTTCATCTTTAGAGAATTATAGCAGAAACCCAATGCTGGACATTTGCTTTTCTTCTTTGGCGTTGTTCTGCCTTTTCTTACGAGCTGATTAATTGTAGGCATATTACTACTCCATATTAGTATAATATTTTTTATTTTACACACCTTTTTACTAAAATTATAAAAAGGATAGATGTCAATTTTAAATAATTTGAAAATCAAAAAGTCTTCAAAGCGTTTTTATATTTTATCATTATAAAAAAATAATGTCAAGTAGAAAAATAATTCTGAGTAGTATTTTTTAAAAATTTGTTATATTTTTTTAAAAAATTAATAAATATATTAAGAAAATTGATTATTAGAAAAATAATAAGCAGTGAAAATTTCAAAGGATAAAATCAAAAAAATATATAATTAAAGATATAAATTCTAAAAATAATATGAGCCATGATTAAAATTGGAGTAAATTATTTATGAACAATTATAACAATGATGCAATAAGCAAAATTGAAGCTGAATCCGAATTAAAATTATTAAGAGCAGTAATAGGAAACAATCCTAAAAGAGACGAGATAATAGATATATTTTCTCGCGGAAACCTAACAGAAGGATTAAGCAGCATATATGTTGCTGTTTTCCAATGTTTAAATGAAAATACTGAAATTACCCCTCAAAAATTATCAAGCATGATAGATTCAGATATGGCTGAATATCTATGTTCGGGCAGTCCAACTGACGAAGAAATAGAAGTGGCAATCAAAGTATTGACAAGCAAACAACTCGCCCAAAATAGTATAAATGGAAGAATCAACGAACAAAAAGAAAAAATTAGAGCAATTTCTGACAAATTAGATCATGGTGAAATAACTCCAGAAATATGGAGCAGAGCTGTAAACGAAATAATGCAATTACAATATGGTGAAGAAAAAAATAGCAAAAATTCTGAAACAGTAATGCTCCTTGAAGAAATTTCAAGATTAGCACAAGAAAATAAAAATAATTTAGATGAAATAGATTTTTTGACAGAAAAATGGCAAAAACTAAAAAAAGAAATCAAAGATAGAAATCTTGAATTATCCAATTTAAAAAATAATTTAAAAGATAAAGATTCTGAAATAAATACTCAAAAAAGTAAAATAGATGAATTAAATCAAAGTCTAAAAGAAGAAAGAAGAAAAGTAAAAGACGAAAAGAAAAAAAATCTCGACAACCAAGAAAAATTATTAGAAGTTGAAGGAATAGAAAAAGAATTAGATATAGCAAAAGGAAAAATAAAAGAATTAAATGATTCACTACATTTAAGTGATACTGCTATTCAAGAACAAAGTGAAAAAATAAAAACTCTCAACAATACATTAACTACCAAACAAGATGAAGTAGATAGCTTACAACAAACAAAGAAAACATTTGAACAACAAATAACCAATCTAAATGAAATTATAATAAATTTAAAAGATAAAAAAGAAGAAGACAATTCAATAATATCACAACTTCAAGAAGAAAATAACAATTTAACAGAAATTGTAAATGGTCTTCAAGATGAATTAAAAAGTAGATACGAAAAAGAAAAAGCAAAAAAGAATAATGAGAATAATGAAAAAGAAGCATTAAAACAAGAAATCGAGAATCTCAATAGCATCATTAAACAACTCGAAGATGAAATTAAAACAAAAGATGAAAAAATAAATGATAATTCTGAAAAAGAAGCACTTGAGCAAGAAATTAACAATTTAAATGCTACTATAGCTAAAGACGAACAAGAAAAAGTAAATAACATTGACGATTCGGAAAAAGAAGCATTTGAGCAAGAAATTAACAATTTAAATGCTATTATACAACAGCTTGAAGATGAATTAAAAGCTAAAGACGAACAAGAAAAAGTAAATAACATTGACGATTCAGAAAAAGAAGCATTTGAGCAAGAAATTAACAATTTAAATGCTACTATTCAACAGCTCGAAGATGAATTAAAAGCTAAAGACGAACAAGAAAAAGTAAATAACATTGACGATTCGGAAAAAGAAGCATTTGAGCAAGAAATTAACAATTTAAATGCTATTATACAACAGCT
>CADAWZ010000028.1 GCA_902791745.1 uncultured bacterium | reverse complement strand
ACCTGTTCCTATTGAACCAAAGTTGCCCATACCATAATTTCCAGCACCAAAACCATTGACACCACCGAAGTTACCATAGCCACCCATTCCTGGCATTCCATAGTTACCCATCATGTTGCCCATTCCTGGCATACCATAGCCACCATAGTAGGAGATCTTATACGGATCCATTTCAATGTTTACTGGCATTGGCATACCATAGCCCATTCCAAATCCCATATTGATACCATAGCCGCCCAACGTTCCTGGCATACCCATTCCAACTCCCATATTGAAGTTGAAGTTTACATTGCCAACCTGCTGTTTTTCAATGAATTTACCAGTCTTTGTATCGATTCCGACGATTCCCATTTCTTTAGCTGAAAGCATTTCGCCTTCATCTACTTGACCGTCGCCATCTTTATCTGTCCAGAAACTTGCTTTTTCAAGTTCTTTTGAATCAATATAACCATCTTTATTTGCATCAAAAACGTCTCTTGCTTTATCCCAACCATTTTTGTATTTGTTCTGCTCGCCATTGAGACCAACTTCATTCATCATTTCTCTTCCGTTGTTGATCTTGCCGTCGCCGTTTGCATCATATACGAGCTGAGCATCTTTTGTATTCCATTCTCTTACTGTATCTGTGATACCATCGCCATTGATATCAAATCTGATATTTTTGCCACCTTCTTTGTTGAGCTGACCATCATGGTTTGTATCAAGATAGACAGGGTCTCTTTTTCCGAGTGTTGAATCAAGTGTTGTTGCCCAAGCTTGACCTTGTGAATAGCCATAGAGTGGCATACTTATTGAACCGCTCATTCCGAACATTCCACCCATACCGAGCATGCTATTCATTCCGTTCATTCCGAACATTCCACCCATTGCTGGCATTCCGTACATTCCACCCATACCATACATGCCACCCATACCGAGCATGCCTGACATCATTGAGGACATGTTGCCATAACCAAATCCAGCACCGATATTGTTATAGCCACCACCAATGAAAGTGTTAAAATTGATATTAATATTGTTCATCATATTTCCTCCTAATAATTCAGAAAAACGAATTTTTTTAATATTTTATTAACTATATTATCACTTGTTTATTTAAAAAGTAAATACTTTTAAAAAAAATAATTAAAATTAATTTTAATTTAATTACATCATAATATAGTTTGTTATTTATGCCTAAAATTATTCTTTGATAAATATATTATTCCTCTGTTAATAGATATTAAAAAAAGAAGCTATTTGAAAGCTTCTTTTAATTATGCGGGAGGTGGGATTTGAACCCACATATCCATAAGGACATCAGCTCCTGAAACTGACGCGTCTGCCATTTCGCCACTTCCGCTTATATGTTTTTATCATCATGAAAATATATTGTTATGATAAAATTTCTTGAATTATATCATGACAATTTTATTTTGTCCAGTCATGAATTTTATTTTACAATTTTTAAAATATCTTTTTTCTTTATTTCAATATATTTATCGAGTTCTTCTTTTGTCTTAAATTTTCTTATTTTGGATTTCCAGTTTTTTCCGCTTTTATCCAATTTTTTGAATTGTTTACTTCCTAAATATACTGAATGGATGATAGTTTTGGCAATGTATTTATTTACTTGATTTTCTTTTATTTTTATATAAATTTTTGAAGCAAATTCATCTCCACTGCCAAGCACCCAACAATTATTTGATTGGTCATGTTTCCAGTCCATCTTTTAGAATTCTCCTCTTGGAATAGCTCCACTTTTTATCATCATATAATATAGCATTTTATTTTCATCTTTATTTATATAATCTATTGGAGTCTTTCCATTTTTATCTATTTCATTTATTGGTGATTTATTTTCTGTCAATATTCGCATTAATTCAGGAGTTCCATCTGTTCTCAAATAGTGAAGAGGAATTCTTCCATATTTATCTCTTATACATACACTATTTGGTCGTTTTTCAAGAATTCTCCATATTTTATTTATATCTCTTCTTATAACAGCTCGATGCATCTCTGTGTATGCTTTTTTTTCAACTGTTATTACATTTATTCCACCAATTATTATAAATAAAGTCATGAACAACAGTAAAAAATAATCTGTAAATGTTATTTTGTATTCTTTTCTATTTTTTAATAATTCATAAAGTGCAATATTACTTCTTGAAAATTTATGTTTTTGAGATTTTATATTTTTGATGTCTTTATGAATTGATGTGTCAAATGGAATACTATTCTTTTTTAATGTTTTTTCAAGATGCCTTAATTCTGCTGAAGATATATTTGAGGCAATTTTAAAATTATATTTTCCATCAATATTTTCTGTAGGTAATATATATTTTTCTATTTTTTTGCCTGTTTTTGAAAGGTATTTTTTTCTATCCCCTTTGATAAAGACATCGTAGGTTTTTGTTTTATTATCTTTCATACAGTAAATACGGCTGTTTCACTTGCTGTCGTATATTTTCTAAGTTTTTCAGCATAGGTCATGCACATTTTTTCTAATTGTATTTTATTAATTTTATCAGAAGGGGCATATATTATTACAATTATATCTGATGTCGTCTCTGTTGTTTTTCCAAACATTGAATCTTTTACAGGAGTTCCTATAGGATTTCCATCTGAATCACATACAGTTATTAATCCCTTTAAATCAAGTTCTTGACCTGATTTATTGAATATATATTTTTCTCCCTCTAAACCAATTTTTAAATTTACATCTTCACCTGTTTTTTTTATATCGAGTGTAGATATTGGAAGACCCCAAAGAACAGAAAAGTAATTATTTATATCAACTACATTGTTTATAGAAGGAAAATTTTTTTCAGAAACAGTCCTTAAGAGATATTCGCTTGCTGGTTTATTTCGTCCAGAAGGTTTATATCCTCCATTTTTTAACATTTTTCTTACAGATGTTAAAATTTCTCTGTCAATATTTTCTTCTTTTTGCTTTTCGTCAAGAAGTTTTTCTATTTCATTTTTTAATTTTTCATCAGATTCTGTAATTTTTATATTTGTTGCTGTTACAATTCCCGCTATCAAACCAATTTCTTTACAATTATTTGTTACATACATGTTTTTAATACACCGTTTTTGAATATTTAAAAATTTTAGAGTGCATGAAATTTTTTCTGTATTTATCGAAATAGTTTTCTGTATAATACATTAACTTTAACTCTGCTTTGCTCTATTCAGTTCATTGTATTATACAGAAAACTAAATGACATTTTTTATTTACAGAAATTTTTGCACATACTCAAATTTATGCCTGTTTTCTGAGTTGGAATAAGAAAATTTCTTTAAAGAGATTGAACAATTTTTTGTCATCTCTATTTCTTGCCCCTTTTGTATATTGTGTATATTTACTTATATATGCAGGTGGAATTTCATAATTTGGAAGTTTGTTTTGATTGAAGAAATGTTCAAGTACAAGTCTTGTTAAACGACTGTTTCCATCTACAAATGGGTGTGTGTGCTGTAGTTCATTGTGTAGAAATGCTCCGAATTCAATGACTTGTGGCAAACCTTTAAATTTTGCTTTATTGTATTTTTCTATCAATTTTTTTAAAGTTTGTTCTATTTTTTTGTGTGGACATATTTTGAAATATGGATTTCCTGTAACTTGAACTGGTTCTGTCCTCAAAATACCACCTATTTCTGGATCGTTCATGAGTAGTTTGTGGTATTCCAAGAGTAATTCTATTGACAAAGGTCTTCCTTGATTTGCTTGTGTTCTCATATATCTACTTGCTTTTTCAAAATTTTCTTTAAAAGTAGTATTGAGAGTTTCAGGATTTTTTTCTTCAATAGTTTTTTTCATCTCTTTTTGTAGAGGTGTCAAATTTAACATTATATCTCTACTTGGATCATCTTCTGTTATATATTTTACTTCTGTATATTTGCTAACAGTTCCAAATTTGGAAGCCATTTGCTGTTTCATTCCTTCTTCCATAAGTATAGGATCTACTGCAACTGGTTTGAATTTTTTGTTTTCTTTTTCAGGTACTCTGTTGTTTAACTTTAAGATTAAATCTAAAAAAGAGTTTTGGATAATTTTTGCAGTAAATGGAGATTCCTGATATGTTAAAAGGAATCCATTTTTTCTTAGGATAGATATGTTTTTTGTTTTTGTTTCTTCTGGCTGTTGAACAGATGAAAAAGTGAAGAAATTTTGATTGTATGTTTGTTCCAAAAAGATCATCATTGGACTTGTTATATAGTTATTGTAATTTATGTCATGCATGAGTGCAAAAGAGAGTACATCAAGCAAAAGTTGAGCATTTTCGCTATTTTGTGGAAATTTTAAAGTTTTTCCACTTTTTTCAATTAAGTTATTTGCAAAAAGAATTTGGACATCTTGATTGAATTGTATATCCCTTGTTATTTCTGTGATTTGTTGAACTTCTGATGTTGAGACTTCTCCTTTAGCTGCTACTGTTAGAAATATATCATATCTTGTTCCTGGCATATTAAAAAGTTCCTCGCTTCACTAAATCATTTTATTATTTTTATAATGTATATATTTTATTAATAAATTTTATATTATCTTTTAAATTTCCTTTACTTAAAATAAAAAATAAAGTTGATTTAGTTTTTTTTATAGTGTATAATAAATTAAAAAAAAATTAGAGGATAGAGCATGTTTGATTTTGATGTTAAAGATTTTTTAGATAAATATTTTGAGGAAAATGATTCAAAATTGATGCAACAGCTTGATGAAACAATAGGAAATTCAGAAGAACCTACTGAAATTTCTGCATTGAGCGATTTGGTCTTTAGAAATTATATATCAGAGGCTTTTTCTGAGGCTATTAAAGAAAATAATAAATTTATTTTGTCTAAAGTTAAAGAAATTGTTGAAGTTGCTTATTCTAAGGTTATACAAGAAAATACAACAACTAATATTTTGCAGATTCCAAAAGAATTAAAAGATGAATTAGATTTGGATTAATTGAAATATTGTTTTTGTAATGTTTTTGTTTTTTATGATGGAGGCTTTTATGGCTTTAAAAAAAAGTTTATTTTATTTTGTCTTTTTATTTTGTTTTGTTTTTTCTATCTTACCTGTATATGCTGATTTAGAAGTTTCAGAAAAACATTTAGATTTTGGGGTTTTAATGAGACCTAAAACAAAAAAACTTACTATTGAAGTTTTTAATAATTCTGATTCTCCATTTTTGGGTAGTATAAGTTGTGAATCAAAATGGGTTAAGATAACACCAGCTGAAATTGCTTTATCACCAAATGAAAAATTTGAAATTTCTTTTTTTGTAGATTCATCTTCACTTGATCCTGGTGATTATAGAGCTGATATAAAGTATAATGCAATTATTGGTAAATGTGATATCAATTCTTTGGCAACATGTACAATTATTGAGGGAAAAAATGATCCTATTTTGAAAATAAGCAGTGAATCAATAGATTTTGGAACTGTTGAGAGGGGAGAAAATCCACTTAATAAAATTGTTTTGGAAAATATTGGCTCTGGTATTCTCGATCTTTCTGTTTCATATCCAGATTGGATGATAGCAGATGATCAAGTAAAAATAATGTCAACGCAAAGACTTAATTTTTATTATAGGGCATTGACTAAACATCTTTTACCAGATACATACAAAGGAGAACTTGTTTTTAAAGATGTTGCTGGTGAAATGACAAAAATTCCAATTTCTATAAAAGTAAAGGCGAGACCAAATGATCCAATAATAACTGTAGGACCTAAATTATTGGATTTGGGAACTGTGAAAAAAGGTAGAAGAGCAAGAGGAAAATTTAAAGTTGGAAATAAAGGAAAAGACCCGTTTGATGCTAAGTTAATATATCCAAAGTATGCTGTAGACCCTATGGATGAATTGAAAGATGTAACAAAAGAAAGAAGTATTTTACTTGTAATAGATACAAAAAATCTTCCTGTTGGGGTTACAACAGATTCTATTAGATTGACTTCTGATTATGGAATTGTGGATATAAAATTTAAAGTAACTGTAAAATAAAATAATCAAAGGAAATAAAAAAATGTTGGGAAAAATATCCCAACATTTTTTTTATTCTAAACAAAAACGCACAATGGAAGTAATTGAAATAGCTGCTGTTTCTGCTCTCAATATTCGTTCACCTAATTTTAAAATGATTGCATTATTTTCTTTTGCAAAGTTTATTTCGTCTTTTGAGAATCCACCTTCTGGACCAATAAAAATATTTATTTTATCTTTTTTATTTATTGAATCTGTTATTTCAGCCCATACATTATTTCCAGTTGGATCAGGAAGTATTATTGTTCCTTTTTCTTTTGCTTTTTTTATTGCTTCCTCAAATTTTATCGTTTTTTCTAATGTTGGTATAAAAGCTCCTGCACATTGCCTTGAAGCCTGATTTAATATTGAATTGAATCTATTTACTTTATTTTCATTGATTTGAAATTCTCCACAGTTTGCTGATATGACTGGAGTTATTGTTTTTACCCCTATTTCTGCTACTTTTTCGAGCATTATTTCAAATCTTGCAGGCTTTATAAGGCTCATAAATAGATTTATATTTATTCCTTGGTCTATTTTTTCTTTTCTTTCGATTATTTTGGCTTTTACAGACTTTTTATCAAAAGATATAATTTCTGCAACATACTCAGTACCTGAGCCATCTTCTGCAATAAATTTATCTTTTTCTTTCATTCTCAAAACTTTTATAATGTGTTTTTGAGATTCTTGGTCTGTTTGAATAATATCTTCATTTATATTTTCGTGTGGAATAAATATTCTTCTCATTTTATTTTTTTAGCGACAAATGCAATCCAAAGTCCTTTTTCAAGAACTTCGAGCATTTCAAAATTTTCACTTTCAGCAACTGCTTTTTTAGCTTCTTCCTCTTGGTCAATAGTTATGCCAGAACCTATAAAAAATCCATCTTTTTTGAGATAGGGAAGATTGCTTTTTATTATATCTTTTACTTGATGTAAAAAAAGATTTGCTACAGCTAAGTCATATTGACCATGAACATCAGTCATAGCATCGCCAGTTATTATTTCTATCTCTTTTGATAAGTTCATTCTTTCAAGATTTCTTTTGGCTTCTGTTGTTGCTATTGGATCATTGTCTATTCCTGTTATTTGTTTACCACCAATTAAAGCTCCTACCATAGATAAAATAGCAGAACCTGTTCCCAAATCAATCATGCTCATGTCTTTTTTTAGATATTTTTGAATTAATTCTATGCAGGCTGATGTTGTGGCATGATCACCTGTACCAAAGGCCATGCCTGGCTCTATTGTTATTATCTTTTCGCTATTTTCAGCTTTTGGGGTTTCCCAAGGTGGAGTTATTATTATTTTTCCAATTTTAATAGCCTTAAAATTTTTCTTCCAATCATTTTCCCAATCTTCAGCTTTTAAAATTGTTTTATTTGTCTTGGAATCTATATTTTTTAGACCTTCAGAGATAAGTTTTAATTTTGATTCTCCTGATTCATCTTGTGGAAGATAAATTGTTATTATTTTTTTATCGTCTTTTTCTTCTTCTAACCAGCCAGAAATTCCAGCTAAATATAAAAATTCTTCAGTTATGCATGAATCTTGTATGCTTGTTTCTATTTTTATTGTTGTGTAATCCATATTTTTTCCACCCTAATTAAATCTTTTATCCATAGGCAAAAATGTTGCGTATTCATCTTTAAATACAAGTTTTATGGTTGCTGTTGGACCATTTCTGTGTTTTGCTATTATTATTTCACTTGTCATGTTTTTTTCTTCACCCTCTTTGGGCTTATTGTAATAGCTATCCCTATATATAAAACACACGAGGTCTGCATCTTGCTCTATTCCTCCAGAATCTCTTAAATCTGAGAGAAGAGGTCTTTTATCTTGTCGGCTTTCTACACCTCTATTTAATTGTGCAAGTGCTATTACAGGAATGTCAAGTTCTTTTGCAAGTGATTTCAACTGTTTTGATATATCTGATACTTCTTTGTTAACATCGCCCTTAAATATTGGATTTCCTCTTATTAGCTGTAGATAGTCAACAATTATAACTTGTATTTTGTGTTTATTTTTCATTCGCCTTGCTTTTGAACGAATTTCCATTACTGAAAGACTGCTTGAATCATCTATATATATCGGAGCTTGATCGATATTATTTAGACTTGCTGTTAAATTGTTCCAATCTCCATCTTTCAAAAGTCCTGTTTTTAGTCTATTTCCATCTATTCTTGACTCAGAACACATTATACGCATGACCAATTCTTCTTTGGGCATTTCAAGACTGAATATCCCTACGGGAGTATTATTTCTTATTGCCATATTTTGGGCCATGTTTAGACATAAAGCTGTTTTCCCCATACTTGGACGTGCTGCAACTATTATTAGATTTCCATTTTGGAATCCTGCTGTCAAATAGTCGAGATCTTCATATCCTGATGGAATACCTGTTATTTTTGATTGTCTTTCATATAATTTAGATAATTTTTCAAATGCTGGATCGAGTATTTCTTTTATGTGAACATAGTCATTTAATGTCTGTTTTTGAGCGAGAGAGAATATTTCTTGTTCACTTTTATCCATGAGATTTACAACAGTGTCGTTTTCTGTTTGACCATATGAAACAATATTCATGCCAACAGTTATTAAATCTCTCAATATTGCTTTTTCTCTTACAATATCTGCATAATAGGAAACATTTGATAAAGCAGGTAAATTGTCTTGAATATGTGTAAGATATTCAACTCCTCCAACTTTGTCAAGATTGCCATTATTTTTTAGAGAATTTGTTACTGTCAATATGTCAACAGGCTCATTTTTTGAAGAAAGATTCAGTATTTCTTCATATATTATTTGGTTTGCTGTTTTGTAAAATCTATCAGGTGTTTTTATTATTTCTGTAACTTCAGCAAGAGCATCTTTATCCAGTAAAGCAGCTCCTAAAACTGCTTCTTCAGCAAAAAGATTTTGTGGCGGAAGTTTGTCCAAAGGTATATACATGGGTTCCCTTTCAAATACATAAAATAAAAAAAGCGGAGTCGATTTTAAAATCTTACCGCTTTTATATTATCTTGTGTGGAAAAATTACTCTTTTTCCTCTTTAGCTACGGCTTCTGTCTTTTCTTCTTCGGATTTTACAACGACTTTGACTTCAGCTTTTACATCTTTGTAAATTTTAACTACTGCAGTATATTCTCCTACAGTTTTGATCTGTTCTTCAAGGTGGATTTTTCTTCTATCTATAGCAATTTTTGTTTTTTCTTCTATTGCAGTAGATATATCCTGTGTTGTAACTGAACCATAAAGTTTACCTTCGTCTCCGACTTTTACAACTATTTCATATACATTTGCAGAGATAACTTTTGCTTGTTCAGTTGCTTTTTCTGTACTCTTTGCTATTTTGCGATCACGAGCTACTTTTTCATTTTCCCAAATTTTGAGATTACTTGGAGTAGCAATTACCGCATAACTTTTTGGAAGAAGATAATTTCTTGCATATCCATTTTTTACTGTTACTATGTCACCTTCTTCACCAAGGAAATCGACGTCTTTTTTAAGAATTACTTTCATTATTTTTCACCTCATCAAAAAAATCTCGGTATGGCGTTGATTATGCGGTAAACGGAAGAAGTGCTATAACTCTTGCTCTTTGTACAGCACGAGTCAAAGCTCTTTGATGTTTTGCACAATTTCCGGAAACTCTTCTTGGAAGAATTTTTCCTCTTTCACTTATATATTTTCTCAATGTTGCAACATCTTTGTAATCTGCAACACTGTCTTTTTTAGAACAGAACAAACAGACTTTTCTTTTCGGCTTTCTCATTCTGGAGCCGCCTTCACGTCTCATCATGGCTTTATCCTTCCTTTATAAAGTTGTAAATAACCAATTTGTTTAGTTTATGATTATTGATTTATTGTTTTTAGAATGGTAAATCGTCGCTCATTCCAAAATCTGAATTATCTGATTGTGGCAAATCTGCATCAGAAATTTCAGGTATTTCGTCCTTTGCTACTTGGGTTTCAGAACTATTTTTGCGATCTAACATTCCCATATCACTTGCTATTACTTCGGCAACTGTTCTTTTTGAACCATCTTGAGCTGTATAGCTACGAATTTGTAATCTTCCTTCTACATATATGAGTTTACCTTTTTCAAGATATTTTCCACATATTTCAGCCAAATTCTGCCAAGCTACAATGTTTATAAAATCAACATTTTGTTGAGTTGGATCAGTCGCTTTTTTCATTCTGTTAACAGCAAGTGTGAATGAACAAACTGGTTTACCAGTTTGGGTGTATCTCATTTGTGGAGCTGCTGTAGTACGACCTATTAAAATAATCTTATTTAGCATGGCTCTTTATCCTTTTACTTATCAAGTCTTATGAATAGAGAACGAACGATTTTTTCATCAAGACCCATAAGTCTCTTTGTTTCGTCAGTTGTTGAAGGAGTTGCTTTATAGTTCATACAAACATAAAATCCTTCAAAATGACCATTGATTTCATAGGCAAGTCTTCTTTTTCCCATTGTGTCAATTTTTACAATTTCGCCTTCATGGCTTTTTACCAATTCGGAATATTTGTCAATAATTGCATGGATTTCTTCATCAGAAAGACTTGAAGCGATTATATAAGTTACTTCGTAAGCGTTCAAAAAAATATACCTCCATATTTTGCTTTCTATTACTTATCACTTTTATTATTAGTGGTATTCTTACAAAATTATTTTTCTATTATACTATTTTGATAAAAATAATGCAAGTTTTATTTTTTAATCTGCAAAATTTAAATATATAGTAATTTTATGTTATTTATGAAAGAATCAACTAAAATTTGAAATAGTCTTTATAAATCGGGATCAAAATCAAAATTTTGACCGCCTATAACTATGTTATCTCCTGCTTTGGCTCCTGAATTTATTAATGCATCTTCTAAGCCAATACCTTTAAATTTCTTTTGAAGATATGAAACAACATCTGGATTATATAAATCCATCATAGCCATTAACTTCTCTATTTTATACCCTTTTACAATGAATGAATCTTCTGTTTTTTCGATAGTGAAGTCGGTAATCATTTTTTCGGGGCGTACTGGTATTGTTGTTTCTTGAACATCAGGTGCCTCTTGGGAATATAAGAATATTTTTTCAGAAAGCTCTGGGATTCCTTCACCAGTATCACAAGATGTTAACATTACATCTATACCATTTTCTTTAAAAATATTCTTTGCTTTTTCTAAAACTTCTTTGTTTTTTACTAAATCTATTTTGTTTAAGACTACGATTTCAGGTTTATTGGCCATAGAATCGTCATAAAGGTCTAATTCATTTCTTATAGCTTTATAAGTTTGTATAGGGTCTTCTTGAGTTTTTTCATCCGATATGTCAATCATGTGAATTAACATTCTTGTTCTCTCAATATGTTTTAAGAAAAGAAGTCCTAATCCCTGACCTTTATGAGCACCTTCTACAAGTCCTGGAACATCTGCCAAAACAACTTCCATGTCATTTTTTTGCATTATTCCCAGTACAGGGTTTAATGTTGTAAATGGATATGAAGCTATCTTGGGATTTGCAGATGTTATTTTTGATAGAAGAGAAGATTTTCCAGCATTTGGAAAACCTACTATCCCAGCATCAGCTAATATTTTTAATACAAGTCTAACCCATTTTTCATCTCCAGGTTCTCCTTTTTCAGAGAAACGAGGCACATGTCTTGTTGGAGTTGAGAATTTTGCATTCCCTCTTCCACCTCTTCCGCCATGGGCGACTATAAATTGCTGTCCATGCTCTATTAAATCACATATTGGATCTCCAGTCTCACAATCATATACAAGCGTGCCAGGTGGAACATTTAGAATTATATCTTTTCCATTTTTTCCATTTTTTCTGGAACCTTGACCATGCACTCCTGGAGAGGCTTTAAAATGTGCTTTATATTTAAATTGTAGAAGATCATTTTCTCCAGCATCGGTTTCGAGTATTACATTTCCGCCACTTCCACCGTCTCCACCATCTGGACCACCATTTGCTACAAATTTTTCTCTTCTAAAACTTGTACAGCCGTTACCGCCATCTCCGCCTTTTACAAAAATTTTAGCTTCGTCTATAAAACGCTCTCTCATGTTTTTATTGTCTAAAAAATACGGAAACCAATTTTTATTTTATATAAAGATTATCTAAAATTGATTTCCTTTATTGATTTAAATGCAGTCTTTGTAGCAATTTGACTACTCAGCTACTTCTTCAGCAACCTCTGTAACACTTACAAATTGTTTGTTATGACGCATTTTGAATTCTACAATTCCTGTTGCTGTTGCATAAATTGTATGGTCTTTACCCATGCCAACATTCTCTCCAGGGTAGTATTGTGTACCACGCTGACGAATTATGATGTTTCCAGGAATTACTGTATTTCCTCCGAATTTTTTTACTCCAAGACGTTGAGAATTACTATCTCTACCATTTCTTGAACTTCCCATTCCTTTTTTATGAGCAAATATTTGAAGATCGAATTTCATTTTTTTATCCTTCCTACAAGGTATTATCCATTTGTTTAGATTGCTTAGTTATGTTATTTTAATTTTTTACATAATACAATCCATGTAAACTGAATTATTATAGCATGTGTTTTTTTTAAATGCAAGATCTAAAATAAATTAAAGAATAATATTTTTTTGAAATATTCAAAAATATATCAAAAAGGAACTTAACTTTTTAAAATTGGAAAGGAGTGTTTTTTTTTGTATTATGAAATACAAAATTATTAATATAATTGCAATCATCTTTGTCTTTTTCTTTGTTTGTTTTTCAAATGGATATTGTCAGTGGATGAAACTTCAAAGTAGTTCTCCTACAGATAATCAAAGAGATGTTCCTTTAGATCAAATTGTGGTTCTGAAATTTAAACAGCCATTGACAAGTCAATTTATAAATCCTGATTTAATTTTTGAAGTGCAGTCTAAAAAATCTGTTAAAGCTGATATTACTTTTTCTGAAGATAAGAGAATCATTTTTATTACTCCTAAGGAGCCATTGAAAAGAAATACATTTTATGTTGTTCGTCTTAATTTATTAAATTCACATATGGAATTGAGAGATACTTATACTAAGGATATATATTTTACAACTATTGGTGGAAATTTTAGATGTATAGCTTATACTAATCCTGCCGAGATAATTCTTCCACCTGGTGGATTTAGAGATGTTATTTATAAATTTACTGAAATTGGTGGAGGATTAGGTGAAATAAGGCGTTGTAAGTTGTCTTATGAAACTTTAAATGGTCAAGAGATAAGCAATAGCTCTGATGAGATGAGATTGCTTATAAAAGATAAAGAAACAGTAACTCTTCCTGCTTCTGTCTCTATTCCTTTAGAACTTGGAGATAAACTAAAAGGTTCTACTATATACATTAGAAGAATATTTGAAGGTGTTGATAGTGAAAATAATGTTTTTAGCATAAGAACTGGAATAAAAACTACTATTGCTGATAATGTTGATTTATCTGTAAATAATTCTTGGAAACCTTTAGTAACTTCACCTGAGTATGGAACTGTTATTCCAAAGGGTTCTATTATTCCTGTTGAATGTAAAATATCTGGAGTTCCAAATACTGAAGTTCATGGCTGTTGGCTTGTAAATGGAACACCTACTGGATTTTTTGCTGGAAATACAGATTTAAATGGAACATTAAGACAATCTCTTTCAGATAAATTTTTTGCATCAAATTCAGGAACTTATTCTGTTGCACTTCAAATAATATCACCTGTAAAAGTTACATCTGAACCAGTTGAATATATTGTGAGTTCTTCTCCTATAAATTCTCCTATACTTATGTATCCAAAACCTTCACAAATATTTAAAAAGAGTACATCTAAGTCCCCTTCTTTTAGATGGTGTTCTGTTCTCGGAGCAGTTTCTTATAAATTTGCAATCTCTAAAAAGAGGGAAGATAATTCTAAAGTATGGATTGATTGTGAAACAAATATGCACACTCCTACTTGGGTTAAGTGGGGAGAACTTGGAACTGGTACTTTTTATTGGTCAGTAAAACCAGTTTATCCTGATGGAAAAGTTGGAAATGAATCACCAGCAAGCATGTTTATGATTAATGAATGATTATGTTTAATATTGAACAATATATATTAAAGAATATAGATATTTCTAATTATTCTTCTTTCCATACAGGTGGAAAAGCTGATTTATTTTTTTATGCAGATACTGTTGAAAAATTAAAGTCAATTTTGTCTTATGTCTTTAAAAATAGTATTCCATTTTTTGTGGTTGGAGGAGGAACTAATATATTATTTTCAGATAAAGGTTTGAGAGGAATGTTAATAGTAAATGCTTCTTCTGAAATAGAGTTATTTGAAAGTAATATAAAATGTTCATCTGGTGTAAAGATAGAAAATCTTATGGCTTTTTGCTTAAAACATAGCATGGCAGGAGCAGAATTTTTGACAGGTCTTCCTGGAACAATAGGAGGAGCTATATATGGAAATGCAGGAGCTAATGGATTTGAAATTGCTAATATAATTGAAGAAGTTGAATTGTTTTCAAATGAAAAAGGCATTTTTTCTTGTGATGCAAAATGTATGAACTTTTCTTATCGAAATAGTATTTTAAAAATGAATGAAGATAAAAAGGTCATATCTATTTCTGCAAAATTGAATTTAAATAAGGGAAATATTGAAGAAATAAAATCAAAAATGAAAAAATCAATGGTTGGTAGAGTTAAAAGTCATCCTTCTAAATTGGTAAATTCATGTGGTTGCTTTTTTAAGAATCCTTCTCAATTATTAAATGGTGAAAGAATTTCAGCTGGAAAACTTCTTGATTTAGTTGGAGCTAAAAACATAAGAGTAGGGGATGCTTGTGTTTCTAAAAAACATTGTAATTTTTTGATTAATGAATCAAATGCTTCTTCTTCTGATATTATAGAGCTTGCTAAAAAATTAAAAGATATTGTTTTTAAAAATACGGGAGTTGTTCTTGAAAATGAAGTTAGGATTATTTCTGAAGAACCGCCTTTTCTATCTGTGAATATATAAACTGTGAATATATAAAAAAAAAGGGGCTGTGAAAAAAGTAAATATTTTTTTTCACAGCTCCTTTTTTTTTCAGAAGTTAAATAATTTAAATTTGCCAATTTACCTTGTTCGATAATCTTTGCCTTTATATTCTATTTCATCTTCATTTATAGTCCATTCTTTTTCTTCAGAGCCAGGTTTTATCTCTATATATTCTTTTATTTCACTTGCTCCATCATTGTATTCAAGAACTACTTTATGGGAACCGAAAGGAACTTTAAATTCTTCTCTGTCATTTGCATCGAGTGGTTTTTGATTATAACCATCTATTACTACATAAAATTTGACATCAGTTTCATTTATTATTTTTATTATTCCCTCTCTTTTGTGTTCGTGGTCATGATATGGATGATGATCATGATGTGGAGGATATGCTAAAGCTGTTTTTGCAAATAGAGATAAGCAACAAATTAAAGCTAAAATTAAAAATCCAAAATATTTTTTATTCATAATTTTTCTCCCTTTAAATATTTATGTAGTTTTTATTTTTCTTTTATTGCAAAGCAGGCAAATATTCCCAGTATTGATATTATTCCAGTTATACCAAAACTAATGGTAAAATTGGATATATCCAATATTTGGCCTGCTAAATATGGACCTATTAAACAACCTATCATCATGCTTGTTATTATGACTCCAAAAGCAGTATTTATATTTTCTTGTGGTAAAACTTTTGGAATTATTACATATATAGGAGTCATTATTATTCCAGCTCCAAAACAGAATAAAATCAGTGAAACAAAAAGCGGAATTTGGCTGAATGGAATACAAATAAGACCTATTCCTTGGGTTACTAAGCCAATAATAAGTATTATTTTGGCATAATTTTTTTTTGATAAAATTTTCCCAACTATTGGAGCAAAAATAATTGCTCCCCATAAACTTGCTGATAACATAGTTCCTCTTATCTGCCAACTTATTTTTAATTGTTCATAATAAGAAGGAGCTAATGTAACATATGCCATTGAAGCTAAATTTGCCGTCAATACTACTATTGATAATGGTATTATAGTTTCTGCATTTGGTATTATCCATTTTTTGTCTTTTTTATCTATTCTTGATTTTTCCTTTTTTTCTGGAAAGAATAGATAAGAAATTGCCAAAATTACTGCTAATATTGTTGGAATATAAAAAGATTGAAATAAACCTATATTTTTTGTTATTCCATAATAAAAAGTCAGTGTTAATATTGATCCAACAGGTATTGCTGTGTTAAAGATACCCATTAGTTGTGGAATTTTTTCTTTTGGAAGATATTCCGAAATTATCCCTGGCACTAAAACAGATATTGTTGCACAGCCTATACCTATTAATATTCTACCTATTAATGCAAAATTGTAATTTGAAAAAATTGGGAAACATAAGTTTCCAATAGTAATTAAAAATAATCCAGTTGCTAAAATATATTTGCGACCTATTTTATCAGCTAAGCTACCTATTGAGGTAGATATAAAAATGCCAGGAAGTGATATTATTCCCATTAATATTCCCAACATTGAATATGATATATTTAATACTTCTTTTAAATCACTATTTATTGGAGTTAATAACTGTATGTTGATTCCCATAACAGCCATTGATAACCAAGCTATTAAAAATATTATTGTGTTATTCATTATTTTATTTATTAAAAAAAGTAGTCCTTATAAAATAAAGACTACTTTTAAAAGCCTTATTATTTACGAATTAAATTTTTTCTTTTAATAATTCACCATGTACAGAATTTCTATCTGAAACTACTACAAAATCAAAATTTCTTGAATTTTTTTTGTGTTTATTCAATATAATAATATCTAAATATTCAGATACATTGGATTTTTCATTTTGTGGTATTTCATAACTTTCAGTAAGATGTCTTACTGTTACTTTTTTTATTTTTTCTCCATCAGGAGTGAAAAACCATACCTCAAAATTACATTCTTGATTTGCTATTATATCTTCTGATTGGATGTAAAAATATTTTCCATTTTTAGCTGTAAATTTTACTTTAAAGTTATAAGGAAGTGAAAATTTTGCATCTCCTTCAGGATATGAATATACATCATAAGCTGATGAGTCTGAAGGAATTAAAAAACCTCTTCCTTTATAGTCAGCTTGAGAATTACTTATAAAACATAAAAATAAAACTACTACAAAAATAAAAATTTTTGAATTTTTTAATATAAATTTAAACATAATTAATTTTTTTCTTCACCACTATGTACAAACTTTTTTACAGAAGGCATTAAATCATTTATAAAAGTTTCGATTTTTTCCCTCTGTTCATCATTTTCGAGTATTTGTTTTAAAATATTCGATTTCATAGCAGAAAATCCCTTATTTTTTGCCATTTTAGAACCAAATTCTTTTTTTAATGCACTTTCCACAATTTTATCTGTAGCTTGTTCAAGAAAATCTTCTGAGTTCTCATCTAAATTAGATAAATTTTTAATAGCACTATTTCTAAATTCTTGTAATTTTTCATTTTCAGCCTGTTGTTGAGCTTGTTCACTTATTGCTGATGTATCTTTACTTTGAACTCCTAAAAAAGAAGAAGAATGTTTCTCTACTGGAGAATTTGATTCATTTTTAGCTTTTTTTTGGGAGGTGTATATTTCTTCAGTTGTAAACATCATCCCAAATTGGTTAGGATTTATAGGACCATTCATTTTCATTATAACCTATGTTAATTATATTTAGCAAAATGCTTTTTAATATAATCACTTTAATTTCATTTTATGTAAATAGTTTTCCTGTTTTTTTTAAAATTTCATGATAATAGTTCTTTTTTTTATTTTGATATATATTATTTTCCTTTATTTTTAAGAAAATTGTTAAAGTTAAATTTTTATTCAAGAGTTGCGAGTGTAGATAATAAAGCATATAATATAATTCACTTTCTACATTATTAATAATAAATTGTTAAAATTTTGATCTCAAATTTTTAAGAGTTTGTAATATCATTCTTTTTAACATACTGTTAATATTTCGTTAACGAATTTGTAAAGTGTTTTATGTATTATTTAATCAAGAAAAAGTCTTTATTTAGATATTTTTAAGAAATTCTCCAAAAGTGAGGGGGGCATATTTGATGGATATATTTAATGTTTCACAGTGTTATGAAAAAGCTCTTGACGCTGCAACCCTTCGTCAACAGGTCATTTCAAACAATATTGCCAATGTAAATACTCAAGGATTTACTCCTTCAAAAGTCAATTTTGAAGATGAAATGAAGAGATGTATGGCAGCAGCAAATGACAACGATGGTTTCCAAGTAGTATGTGATTTTTCAGATGATGATCTCGGAGTTGTTGGTTCAGCAGATGGAATCGCTGGTGTAAAGCCAAGTGTTGTATCAAGTGGTACTAAAGTAGATGTAAACCAAGAAATGGTTGATTTAGCAAAGAACAATGTTATTTTCGATGCTTTGACAGCTCAAGTTACTGGTAGATATTCAAATCTAAAATATGTTATAGATAATTATGGAAGATAATTCAAAAAAAGTGTAATATAAAAAGGTTAAGAAAAGGAGGCTATTATAAATGGATTGCGGAATGTTTAGAGCTATGGATATTGCGGCATCAGGTATGTCAGCTGAAAGATTTAAACTTGATTTAATTGCCGACAATATCGCAAATGTAAACACAACTTCCACCAAGGATGGTACACCTTATTTAAGAAAGATGGCAGTTATCACTGCAAAAGATGCTCCTGCATTTGCTCTTCCTTGTGGATTAGGTGATGATGATCCTACTGTTCCATCAACTGGAGTTCAGATTTCTGGATTTAAGGTTGATACATCTGAAAATTCTCTTAGATATGTATATGATCCAAGTCATCCAGATGCAGTTCAAGAAGGAAAATGGAAAGGATATGTGGCCATGCCTAATATCAATATCATTTCCGAAATGACTGAAATGATGAAAGCATCAAGAGCTTTTGAAGCCAATTCAACAATTATCGAATCTGCTAAAACAATGGCTCAAAAAGCCATTCAGATGAGCAGAATATAATTTAAAGTAGGAGGAAATAAAAAATGACAGCTCCTTTAAATGCAATATCTGGAATAACAAGCAATATTCCTTCAATATCTTCGGATATGACGAAGTCTGTATTTGCAAAACCTGAAGTAGGCGGTGGATTCGATTCTGTTTTTACAAGTTGTATGAACAAAGTTAATACAACAATGAACGCAACACAGGAACTCGGAGATAAAATTGCAACAGGTGATGTAGGTAGTCTTCATCAAGTTTCTATTGCTGAAATGAAATCAAAGATTATGCTTCAACTTACAACACAAGTTGCTGCAAAACTTTCATCTGCTGCTTCTACACTTTTCCAAATGCAGATGTAAAATTTATCAAGGATATTTATTCAAATTTGTCAAAATATAAATTTTGGAAAAAAATTAAAAGAGAGGTGCGTTTATGGCTACTGGAATACAAACAGGAATGAGAACTGGCTCAGCTCCCATGCCTACAGGTACACGTGGCGGAGCTCCTGCAGCTGCTGGTTCTCCAATGCAAAAAATTATGCAGTCGCTTAATGGTTTGTCAAAGACCCAAAAAATACTGTTTGGTAGTATTCTTGGTGTTCTTATTATTTCAGCAATAGTATTTGCTGTAATAAGTAAAAATAATGAGTTTATACCACTTTATGAAACTCCTTTGACAGAAACAGATGTAAGACAAATTTCTGAAAAACTTACAGAATTTGGAACAAAGTATTCAACATCTGAAGGTGGTAAGGACATTCTTGTTGCTCCATCAGAGAGAAGCGGAATCAGAATGAGACTTGCCCAATATGGTCTTCCACTTCGTAAACTCAGCATACCTGAGCAGGGTGGACTCACACCACAAACACCAAAGCAGATTGATAATACCAATCTCCAACTTCTCCAAGTTGATCTTACAGAATCTGTAAGACAAATCAACGGTGTAGCAGATGCTTATGTAAAAGTTGTTATGCCAAAAGATGACAGTTTCTCAACAGAAAAAGCTCCTTCTACAGCAACAGTAATGCTTAAACTTCAACCAGGAGTTACTCTTACACCAAGTCAAGTAAAAGGTGTTGTTCATCTTATTGCTTTCTCAGTCGAAGGTCTCGATCCAAAGAATGTAAAAGTTGTTGATACAAACGGTATGATTTTAAGTGATATTCCTTCAATCAATGACGATCAAAATGATCCTTCAGTTTTAACTGGACAGCAGAATGACAAGAAGATTGCTTATGAACAAGAACTTCAGAAAAAAGTACAGGCTATGCTTGATTCTACATTAGGTCCAAACAAAGCAAAAGTTGCAGTAAATGCAACACTCGATTTTTCTTCAAAGACAAAAGAGAGCAAAGTTGTTGGTGGCGTAGGAAATACAAGCGGTGAAGTTGTTATAAAGAGCAAAACATCAACAGAAACATATACATCAGATCCAAATTCTGGAGATGATTCAGACGGTGCAGTTCAGATGTCCTTCAAGGGTACTTCTGGAGATGCAAATGCAAACTACAAAAAAGTTGACAAAACAGAAATTAAAGATGTAAACCAGACAATTATAAAGGTTCAGACACCAGCTGGAACACTTGAAAGACTTTCTTGCAGTGTTCTTGTTGACAATCTCAAACCAGACCAAGTCGCAAAAATTCAGGGTATTGTAAAAGATGCTATCGGAATTGATGAAACACGTGGCGATTCAATAACTGTTGCAAGTATGCCTTTCAATCGTCAGAACGATGAAATCAGTGATTTGAGAGCTGCTATGGCTGCTGCTCCAGCAACTGTAAATCGTGGTGCAAATACAAATATCAGTTCAGTAGCTACAATGGCTACTGCTGGTGTTGCTCTCTTAGTTCTTTTAATAGCTGTCATTTATATGCTTCGTCAGAAAAATGTACAGACAGAACAATCAAGAGTTCTTCTTAATTCAGGTGCAATGAGCTCAACATCAACAACAAGTGATATCTCTGATTTAGTATCTACAAAGATTGGAACAAGCACACTTCCAACTGAAACAAAAGTAAATACAACAGACACACTTGAAAAATTAGCAAAAGAAAAACCAACCAAAGTTGCAGAGCTTCTCAAGAGCACATGGCTCGCAGATAAAGAGAGGTGAAAATAAATTTCGAACCTTTCGGCAAAACAGAAAGCTGCTATACTGTTGGTATCCTTACCACCGGAGGTTTCGGCATCGGTTTTTAAGGAATTCGGTCCAGAGGAAGTCCAAGCCATCAGCTTGGAAATATCTAAATTGCCTCAGATTTCACCAGAAGTCAGATCAAAAGTTATCGAAGAGTTTCTCGGTACTTCAGATATACCAGGACTTAAAGATCCAAATCAAAAGAGCAATATGGCATTTCCAGGCGTTGGCGGACCGCCTACGAGAAGAATTAGTGGAGATACCTCTCCAACGATGGGAGCAGGGAAAACTACTGTTTCTCGTCAGCGTCCTCTGGACTTTTTGCGTAATGTGGATCCCAAACAGCTTATAGCACTATTAAGAAAAGAACATCCTCAGACTATTGCTTTAGTTTTATCGTATTTACATGCTTCTCAGGCGTCTGCTGTAATATCAGAATTGCCTTCTCAGATGCAAACTGAAGTTGCAAGACGACTTGCAGAAATAGGACATGTACTTCCAGAAGTTCTTTCACAAGTTGAAACTGTTTTACAAAATAGACTTTATTCACTTATGGAAGGTGATGGAATTGATGAATCTGATGGTAAAGAGGCACTTGTTGAAATTTTAAGTCAATCTGATCGTTCTACTGAGGAGAAAATTATAACAGGATTGACAAAAAAGAGTCCTCATCTTGCCAGTGATATTAAAAATAAACTCTGTGATTTTGAAGACCTCGAACTTATTGATGAAAGTTCACTTCAAGCAGTTTTGAGATTGACAGATATAAGAGATTTAGTTATGGCTCTTAAGGGAGCAAATAGACATTTATCTGAGAGAATTTACAACTGTATGGAACCTGAAGTTTCAAAGGCTTTGAGAGATGATGTAGAAGCACTTGGAACAGTACCTTGGGAGGATATAAAAAATGCTCAACAGCAAGTTAGAAATATTCTCAGAGGATTGGTAACTTTAGGAAAAGTTAAATTCAAATAATTATTCGAATTAATTTTCGATACTTAATTTTTGGGAGGTATGTTTGTGGGTATTGTAAAACGCCGAACCATATTATCGGATAGTCAAGAAACAGAAAATAATGGAGTTCCTTTTAATTCAGGAATGACAACTTCTGCTGTAACAAGCCCTTTATATAAGGCTTCGCAATCACCAACATTAAGCATGCCTCCCATAGGTTTTAATAACAATTTAAATCAAACCATGACTCGCACACATGGTGGAGGACTTATAAAAGGTGGTTCTTATTCTTCTTTTGTAAGTAAAGAAGAAGTTGCACCAGTTGTGTCAAGTGAGGAAGTAGCAGATGGAGTAATGCAACTTGAAGAAGATTTTCCTTCAGAAGGTTTTAAATCAACAGGCAATTTGCCTCCTGCTCCTCCAGCTTCTCCTCAAATAGATAGGCTTCTTATAGAAGAAGCAGAGCAGAAAGCAGCCGATATTGTAAAAAAAGCAAGGGCTGAAGCTAAAAAATTAATAGAAGAAACAAAATTATATAGTCAGTCGGCTTTTGCACAGGCAGAAACCGATGGTTTTAATAAGGGAAGAGAAAGTGGTTTTGAAGAAGGAAAAAAAGAGATGTCAAATCTCATTCTTCAAGCAAAAGATGTTTTAAATCAGGCAATAAAAGAAAGAGAGCTTTTGATTAGAAGTATTGAACCAGAAATGGCAAAGCTCTCGGTAAGAATAGCAGAGAAAATAATGCGGTACCAAATAGATATAGACCAAGGTGCCGTTGTAAATATGATAAGTTCAGCTCTCGAAACATTAAAACAGAGAGAAGAAATAGTTATAAAAGTAAATCAAGAAGATTATTATTACGCAAAAGAAAAAAAGTCTGTTTTTGCCTCTATGGTAGAAGGACTTAAAAAGCTCGATGTTGTTGTTGATTCAGGTGTAGATAGGGGAGGTTGTATAATTGAAACAGACCTCGGAAATATTGATGCTCGAATTTCAACACAAATCCATACTTTGGAACTTGTTTTTGATAAGGTTGCAGAAGAAAGAAAACAAGAATATGAAGAAAATTCTGATGAGAATTCTGTAGATTAAGTAAGGTGATAATGAAGTGAAAAAATTAGAAGATTTTAAGATAGATTTTGAACCTTACAGAAGTGCATTAGAAGCAACTCCTCTTGTTAAAATGCATGGGAAAGTAACCCAACTTATAGGTCTTACTATTGAATCAGAGGGACCTTCTGTTCAGATGGATGAGTTGTGCTATATTTATAGAAAAAATAGTCCTAATCCTTGTAGGGCTGAGGTTGTAGGTTTTAAAGGCAATAAAGTTCTTTTGATGCCTATTGATGATATGTCAGGAATTGCTCCAGGTTGCGAAGTTAGAGCAAGTGGAAATCCTTTGATGATAAAAGTTGGACCAAAATTATTGGGGAGAGTTTTGGACGGTCTTGGGGAGCCTATTGATGGCAAAGGTCCTATTGAATATGAAACAGAATATCCTGTCATAAATAATCCTCCAAATCCATTCCAGCGTCCGACAATTAAAAAGCCTATGGCACTTGGTGTTAGAGCTATTGATTCACTTCTAACATTTGGAACTGGACAGCGTATGGGAATTTTTGCTGGTTCTGGTGTAGGTAAATCTACTACTCTTAGTATGATTGCTCGTAATACGACTGCTGATATCAATGTTTTGACACTTGTTGGAGAGCGTGGTCGTGAGCTTAGAGATTTTATCGAAAAAGATTTGGGACCAAAAGGTCTTGCAAGAAGTGTTGTCGTTGTTGCTACTTCAGATAGACCTGCTCTTGTTCGTATGAAAGGAGCATATACTGGAACGGCTGTTGCAGAGTATTTTAGAGACCAAGGACAAGATGTCTTTCTTATGATGGATTCTGTTACTCGTTTTGCCATGGCCCAAAGAGAAATTGGACTTGCTATTGGTGAGCCACCAGCACAAAAAGGTTATACTCCTTCTGTGTTTGCTAAAATGCCAGGTTTGCTTGAAAGAGCAGGAACTGCTCCAAAGGGTTCAATTACTGCAATTTATACAGTTCTTGTCGATGGTGATGATATGACAGAACCTATTGCAGATAATGTTCGTTCTATTCTCGATGGACATATTGTTCTATCAAGAAAAATTGCACATGCTAACAGATATCCAGCTATAGATATTCTTCAAAGTGTCTCTCGTCTTTTTAATGCTGTTACAACTAAAGAGCATAGAGCAGCAGCTTCTAAAATGCGTGATGTTTTATCAACTTATAAAGATAATGAAGATTTGATTAACATTGGTGCTTATAAAGACGGTAGCAACCCAAAAGTTGACTATGCTAAAAAGATGATCGATCCTGTTTATTCATTTTTAAAACAGGGAATTGATGAACCGACAACTTTTGATGATACTATACAGAGATTGATAAATATGATGAATTAATGAGGCTAAGTTATAATGGCAAAAGGTTTTAAGTTTAAACTTCAAAGTGTTCTTGACTTGAAATTTGATATTGAAGAAGAAGAAAAAAGAAAATTGGCCGATGTCATGCAACTTCAAGAACGAGAAGAGCAGAAACTTATGAGTATGCAGGCAAGACAGGCACAGTTGATAGCAGAACTTAAAAAGAAACAGGGCGAAGGTGCTATAAATATAACCGAGCTTCAGATATATTCAAGAGGTATAGAAAAACTTAAAAATGACATTATAGGTCAACAACTTCGTTTAAAAGAAGTTGCTATCATGCTTGATGATCAAAGAAGAAGACTTATAACTGCAACTCAAGAAAGAAAGATTTACGAAAAATTAAAAGAAAAGCAACAACAAGCCTTTAAAGAGGAAGAAGAATATAAAGAAAAGTTGCTTATAGATGAATTGGCAACTTTGAAATATGCTAAGGTTAAACCTAAAGAAGAAGAGTAAGTAAATTAATAAAATTAATATATAAGTAACTTAAAAATATGAAAAAATAAAAGGAGGGTTACAATGTCCGTTTTTGACAGAATTTCTCAAATTCATTCGAGAATGCAGAGCATGCAATCTCAGTTTTCAAATGTTTCAGCTTCAAATTTTGCTCCTTCAGTTGCTACATCTGGACCAGCATGTCTAAACACTCCTACTGCTCAAACTTTTGAGCAGATTCTTGCAAATTCTGGTTTAAAACCAGGTGAAGGTGTTGCTTCTTCAGAAAATATTTCTTCAAATACAGCTTACAAAGGTTCTGAAAAGGATTTTGAGGGTATTATAAAAGATGCTTCTAAAAAATATGGAGTTGAAGAAGATTTCATAAGAGCCATAATCAAACAGGAATCAGGATTTAATCCTAATGCTGTATCATGCTGTGGAGCTCAGGGAATGATGCAGTTAATGCCTGAAACTGCAAAAGATTTGGGTGTTAAAAATGCTATGGATCCAAGAGAGAACATTATGGGCGGTGTAAAATACATCAAACAGATGCTTGATCGCTATGATGGCAACAAAACAAAAGCACTTGCAGCATATAATGCAGGACCAGGAAATGTAGATAAATATGGCGGTGTTCCTCCTTTCTCAGAGACACAAAATTATGTGAACAACATTCTTTCAATGTATCAAGAATACAAAAAATCTTAAATAAAGAGAGGATTTTTTCATGAATATAACAAGTTACGATCCTTTAAAGGATAGAGATTACGAAAGATCTTCATCATCATCTTCTGCAAAAGGTGGAGTTTTTACAGATGGCGATGTCGCAACATTTGCAAATATGTTAGAACGTAAAACAAATGGCGATAATGAAGTTAAAGAAAAAACAAAAGAAGCCATTTATTCCGATAAAGAAGCTAAAAAGGAAAGCGAAAATAAAGCAAAAACAGCTTCTAATTTACCAAATACAGCAAAGATGTCTGCTTCAAAGCAACTTCTTTACAGTATGCCTTACATGAACAAGGCAACACTTTCACTTGCTCAGAAAAGTGCAATGGGCTTAAATGCTGATGGTACTTCAAAAGCTATGGTTATGTATGGAAATAATCAAAATATGACAACAGGTAAAACAGGTGAAGCTGTCAATCTTCAAGCTCAGACAAAGGCTTCAGAAGCAACTGGAATTGCAAAAGGTGAGGAAGCAAAAGCTGGCAAAGAGTCAAAGGCAAAAACTTCAGCTCCTGGTGTCAATGCCAATGTTTCTGCTCAAAATACAGAACAGACAGAGAAGCCAACTGTCAAAGAAATCAGTAAAGCTGAAAAGACAGAGGCAGAACGCAATGTTAAGAGAGAAGAAGTTATCAAACAGATAATTAAGCATGTTGAATTGAAGAATTTTGCAGGTAAGTCAGAACTTACAATTAAGATGAATCCTGAATTCCTCGGTGCAATGAAGATGAGACTTATATTTGAAGGCGATAAGGTTTCAGCAGAATTTAATACAACTTCAAAAGCTGTTCGTGAAGCAATAGCTGAATCTTCAGATGAACTTTCACAGGCATTTAATGAACAAGGTATTAAAGTTGGACATATCGGTGTAAAACTTGTTGATAAAGTTTCATAAAAATTTTTATTAAAAAGTATAATTATATTTTAAAAGCGGTAAGGAAATTTTCTTTACCGCTTTTTTCATGTGTAGTTCACTATCTAATTAACGCCTTGTACTAGTTAATTCAAAAAAATAAGTAAATAAAAAGTTGCTGTAAACTATCCAAGATATACCTGTATACTGCCACTTTGTCATTGCGAGGCTCAGAAATAGTTAAAATCCTAACGGATTTTAAAAAAATATCCCCACAAGGGGGAAGCCAAGCAATCTAAGCCCTATAATATTTTATTACTTAAAAATTGAGTCGATCGGCTCTGTTTATCCAATTTCTACCTGATCTACTTAATAAATTACTAAATTTAAATTAAGCGGTTGAGATTGCCGCGGTCGCTCCATACTTATTTCGCTTCCTCGCAATGACATAGCATCTAAATAGTAGCTATTGGGGTTTATTTTAAAATATTAATCAACTATCACAACGAGTTAAATTAATTAAGACTTATAATTCTAAATTTCAAACAGAATATGAACTATACTTAGATAAATCAACAATTAGTAGAATTATGAATAACAAAATTAATCTTCCAAAAAAGATTTTGAACTTATTATTAGAAGATGATTTTGAGAAGAAAATAAATAGAGTATTTAGTTTATGTTATGAAAAAACTAAACCAAAGTTGCTTGTAGATTCAATAAATGAATTAAAAAATGAAATTTCAAAAGCAGAAAATTTGAATGAAAATCAAAAAAAGGCAATTTCCAATTTAGAAGATAATATAGAAATTTTATCTACTGCTTTTATTCTTGCATTAAAAGTGGATAACATAATAAAACAGAATAAATATTTTCAGATTATCTATCAAAATGGGTCAAATTCTCTTAATATAACATTTGGAGATATATTTAAATTTGGATTTGACAATCGAAAAAGAGAAAAAAATATTATAGTTATTCCTGTAAATACATCATTTGAAACTCATATAACAGCAAAAGTTGAAAAAGAAAAATTTCCTCTTGTTTCAGAAAAAACAATTCATGGAATGTGGCTTTCAAGAATATATAAATGCGGTTATAAAGAGGAAGAAATAAATAATTCAATAAAATTGTATTTAGAAAAATACAATTTTAATTTCATAGAATCTATGAAAGATATTATTCAAAAGGCAATAAAACCTATTGGAATTATGAAGCCATAAAAAACGCATTAGAAGATTAAGAAAAACTACGATAAAAAGAGATTTGAAAAATGGGTTATGTAAGTGAAGAACAACTTGAAAATAAATTAATTGCAAAATTGGAATCAATGGATTATGATTATGTCGAAATTGACACCTATGATGATTTGATAGCCAATTTAAAGATACAGCTTGAAAAATTAAATAGTGAAAAATTGGAAAGTCCATTGTCTGACACTGAATTTAAGCGTGTTTTAAATTTTTTATTGGGCAAGACTGTATTTGTTTCTGCTAAACAATTGAGAGATAAATTTATTTTAGAGAGAGACAATGGTGAAAAAGTTCCTATTTACTTTTTAGATGAGATTTCAACTAAAAATATTTATCAAGTTACACATCAAATTACAGTAGAGAGAAAATATACTAATAGATATGATGTGACTATTTTAGTGAATGGCTTGCCTTTAGTTCAGATCGAATTAAAGCGTGCTGGTATTGACATCAACGAAGCCATAAATCAAATAAATAGATATAAACTTCACAGTTTTA
The DNA here is from genome assembly GCA_902791745.1 of uncultured bacterium. Taxonomy (GTDB): domain Bacteria; phylum Vulcanimicrobiota; class CADAWZ01; order CADAWZ01; family CADAWZ01; genus CADAWZ01. The sequence continues at coordinate 5,804 of CADAWZ010000028.1, read as the reverse complement.
AGGGAATTTTGCATTACATCCAGTTATTTGTTGTTTCCAATGCTATTGAAACTCGTTATTTTTCCAATACTGATGATCCAAGATTTTTGAGATCACTTACTTTTTATTGGACAGATGAAAAAAATAATAGAATTTGCAATTTAAACGAATTTTCAAGCATATTTTTTAATCAAAATAAGCTGATAAAGATGATCACAGAGTACATGATTTTGAGTGAATCTGAAAAATCGCTTATGGTTATGCGACCTTATCAAATATATGCAACAGAAGCACTTGTATCTCGTGCCATTGAAACAGATAAAGGAGGCTTTATCTGCCATACTACAGGCTCAGGCAAAACTTTAACATCTTTTAAATGTTCTCAATTACTCATAAAAAATGTGAATATAAAAAAAGTTATATTTTTAGTTGACAGAGCCGATCTCGATTCAAAGACTATTGATGATTTTAATAGCTTTGAAGCAAATTCTGTTGACATGACAGATAACACTTTTGTTTTGATAAAACAATTAAAAGGCAAAGATAAATTAATCGTTTCCACAATTCAAAAAATGGCAACTGCTATTCGTTCTGACAAATATAAAAAGCAGATTGAATTTTTAAAAGACGAAAAAATTATTTTTATTTTTGATGAATGTCATCGCTCACAAGCAGGCGAAATGCATGTTGCCATTGATAAATTTTTTAATAAAGCCCAATTTTTTGGATTCACTGGAACACCTATTTTTAAAGAAAATATTTTAGGTGGATTCAAAACAACTGCAGACTTATTTGGTAAATGTCTTCACTCTTATTTGATTTCAGATGCCATTGCAGATAAAAATGTCCTTGGATTCAATGTTGAATACATAAAGACTTATGATGGCAAATATGATGAAGATGATGAAACTATGGTTGAAGACATTGACACTGCGGAAGTTTTGGAAAATGATGAGCGTATTTCGCTTATTGTTAAAAATATCATAAAAAATCACAATGCAAAAACAATAAATAGGCGTTATACTTCTATTTTTGCAACTTCTTCTATTCCAATGCTTGTAAAATATTATGACAAATTTAAACAAATTAAGCATGATTTAAAAATAGCAGGTGTTTTTAGTTTCGGCACAAATGAAGACCTCGAAGATAAAGAAGAGCATAGTCGTGATCAGTTGGAGCGAATAATAAATGATTATAACAAAATGTTCGGCACAAATTTTTCTACTGCAACTTATGACAGTTATAATCGTGATATTGCAAATAGACTGAAAACAAAAAAAATGCCACAAATAGATATTTTGATTGTTGTTAATATGTATTTGACAGGTTTTGACAGTAGGGCATTAAATACTCTCTATGTTGATAAAAATTTAACTTATCATTCTTTATTACAGGCTTATTCGAGGACAAATCGTGTTGAAAAGGACACAAAACAATTTGGAAATATTGTCTGTTACCGCAATTTAAAGAAAAATACAGATAAGGCATTAAAACTCTTTGGCGGTGGGGGAGATCTTTCACAAGTTTTGACTAAGCCTTATGAGTTTTATGTTGACCAGTTTAATACTTTGACAGAAAAACTCATTAATTTTGCTCCAAATGCTGAGATGATTATAGAAGATAGGAAAAGTGAAGATGAACAGGTAAAGTTCGTAAATATTTTTCGTGAATTAATGAAAGCACATTCTATTGTTAAGACATTTACTGTATTTGACTGGGAAGATTTAAAGTTATCAGAGCAAGAGTATGAAAATTATGAATCTTCTTACTATACAATTTATAACAATGTCATAAAAAGAAAAAAAGCTGAAAAGACTTCAATTTTATCAGATATTAATTTTTGTATTGAATTGATAGATAGGGACAAAGTAAATTTTTCATATATCTTAAATTTGATAAAAGACATTGATATTTCAAATCCAAAAAAAGATATTGATTACATAAATACAGAATTAAATCGTTCAACAGAGCCACAGCTTAAAAAGAAAATAGATTTGATAAAATTATTTCTTGCAGATGTTTTGCCAAAATTGAAAAATAGATATGGCATTGAAATTCTCGAAGAATATTTGAATTATGAATCGGAAGTTCGAGAAAAGGAAATAGATTATTTTGTTGAAGAAAATGGATTTAATAAATCGGCATTGAAAGAAGCTATTTCAGAATATGAGTATTCACAACAAATTAAAGATGATTTGATGACAAAAATAATGCCAAGTGGAGTTAAATTTTTAGCTAAAAGAAAAATAATTTCCAAGATACAAGATTTTATAAAAAATAATTGTGATGAATATTGCGATGTCATTGCGAGGGAGCTGTGCGACCGTGGCAATCTCAACCACTTTTTTATTTAACTAACACAACGAGTTGATTTACAAAAATTATGTAAAAAATAATTTTTTCACAGCTCCTTAAAATTTCATTTTAAGGGGAAAAATATATGCAGAAACTGCCTATAGGTATTCAGACTTTTGAAAATATTCGTTTAAATAACTATCTTTATGTTGACAAGACAAAACAAATATTAAATTTGATTAACCATGGGGAATGTTATTTTCTTTCTCGTCCTCGTCGTTTTGGAAAATCACTTACTTTGTCAACTATTGAAGCAATGTTCAAAGGGCAAGCTGAATTATTTAAGGGATTGTATGCTGAAGAATGGGTAAAAGAACAGGCTAAAAATCCAAATCCAGTCATAAAATTGGATATAGGGGCATTAAGTGGTTATAAAAATGCTGATGAGTTAAATGAATATCTTGTAAAAAATCTTGAAATGTTTTTATATTTAAATGATTTAGATATTCCTACAGAAAAAAAAGCTGATGTTTTTTTATTCTGTATAATATCAAGATTATACAAGCAATTTGGAAAAGTAGTAGTTTTAATCGATGAATATGACAAACCAATAACAGATAATATATCAAATTTGAAAAAAGCAGAAGAAATGAGAGAGATTTTGCGTTCTTTTTATTTGGTATTGAAAAGCAGTAGTCAATATTTGAAATTTGTAATGATAACAGGAGTTTCTAAATTTAGTAAAGTTGGAGTATTTTCAGGATTAAATAATCTAAATGATATTTCAATGGGTGAAGATTATAGTGATATTGTTGGATATACACAACAAGAACTTGAAGATAATTTTGGCGATTGGATAGAAAAAGTAAGTCAAAAATTATCTATGAGTAGAGAAGAATTATTAAAAAATGTAAAATTATATTATGACGGATTTTCATTTGATGGAATAACAAGATTATATAATCCATTTTCAGTATTAAATTTCTTTTCTAAAGGTGATTTTAGAAATTATTGGTATAATTCAGCAATGCCTTCATTTCTTGTTAAATATTTAAAAAGTCATAAAATAAAAGAGCCAAAAGAGTATATTCAAAAAAAGGTATTTGAAGATTTTGTAAACTTGAGAGAAATCGAAAATGCAACTGTTGAAAGTTTTTTATATCAAGCTGGATATTTGACTATTGCAGAAAAAAAAGGAAGTTTAATTACTCTTGATTATCCAAATGAAGAAGTTCGCAGTTCAATGGATCAACTTTTTCTTGAAAATTTTTATAATGTGGAAGGTCCTGCATTTAGTGATAATATTTGGATGGCATTGGAAAATAACGATCTAAAGGAAGCAGTAAATATATTTAATGAAGTATTGAAGGGAATACCTTATGATGATTATCCAAATAGAGATGAGGCTTGGTATCGCACATTATTTGTAATGTTGCTTCGTGTTATTGGTATTACATATTTTGCAGAAGTTCACAATTACAAGGGGCGTTCTGATGTTGTCATATTGTTGAAAAATAAAGTTATAATTCTTGAATTTAAATTTGCAAAAAATTCAAGACAAGTAAGTAAAATGAGAAAATTGGGTGAAGAACAGATAAAAAATAGAGATTATGCTTCACCTTATAAAAATACAGGTAAAGAAATTATAACAGCAGTAATAATTGCAAATGATGATAAAAGGCAAGTTACTTTGTGAAATTATGGTGGGTTGGTAAAGTATTTGATTTTTCTGTTATCGGCTTTATAGTATCAAAAAATTCACTAGTCATTTTTCGATATAATTTATGTCTTTATTTTTTAATAATAGGCATTTCATAAAAACCTGCATTTTTGAATAAACTACTTTAGAAAAATGAATTGGTTCATTTTTTATACATATAAAGCCTCTAAAAATTTAACTCGTTGTTTTAGTTAATTAATATTTTAAAATATGCCAAAATAGCCACTATTTAGAGGAGACATCTTTGCGAGGGAGTTATGCGACCGTGGCAATCTCAACCACTTAATTTAAATTTAGTAATTTATTAAACAGATTAGGTAGAAATTGAATAAATAGAGCCGATCGACTCAATTTTTAAGTAAATAACAATTTACAGGCTTAGATTGCCACGGCTAAAGCCTCGCAATGACAAAGTGATAGTATACAGGCATATATTGGATAGTTTATAGCAACTTTTATTTATTTTTTTAAAATTCAACTAGCACAACGATTTAATTTACGAAAATTATATAAAAAAAAACTTTTTTCACATGCTTTAAATTTTATTTTATTTAGAATTGTATTTTTTAAAATTCTTCGTCTTCATCTTCATAATGAGATAGAAATTCTTCATAAGTCTCAAATTCGCTATCTCCGCTCTCTTGATCCATTATGTATTCAGTATATCTTTTAGTTTCCTCATAAGATTCAGCAAGATCTTTTAAAAAAGTGAGAGTTATTTTATTTCCACGTTTATAAATAGTCGGTTTTATTTTTACTTTGTTCAGTTCATCATAAAGAGCGAATACATTATTTAGCCCCTTATCATGAATATAATCATAATCACAAGTAAATACATAGTCATTATTTAGAATGTGTGATTTTATATCTGCATAAGATTCTTGGGTATATTTTCTAATTATTTTTAGCGCAGTAACCAATGGTGCATTTTTAGGAATTTTAATTCCAATAATATCTTCTTCATCTGTCATTATTTGCTTCCTCTTTTATAGGCATCTTCTACATATAGGTAATCAGTTTTAGTGATGTCAACATCTATTCTGTGAGAATCCATTATTTTTTGAATCTTCTTAGGTAGTTGATCAAAATGCAATGGATTCTTAGCTTCTCCCCACTTTTTATACCAGTAAGGGTGAGTTTTGAAATCTTCTTTACTTTCTGGGTCATCTTCAACAATACCGCCAAAAGAATATAATCCTTTTTCTGAAAGTACAGGAGGATAACCCCAATCATCTTCATCTATTCCCAAATATTCCATTAAATATTCTTCTAAAAATTCTGTTTCCTCTTGGCTTTTACAAACAAATTCAGGAACATTAGCAAATACTTCAGAAATACATTCAAAAATATATCCATTTTTATCTACTCCAAACCATGTAATGTTCCAACAACAAAGATCGCCTTCAGCAAATCTCATTTTTTATCTACCTCCAATATTATTTTATTTTCATCAATATCCAATATTTCTTTAAACATACCCAAGCAATTTTCACAATAGGGAAATGATTCCCATTTTTTGGGTTTATTTTGAAAACGAAATGCTTTTGTCAATCTAATATGTTTGTATTCACAACCTGCATTTAACATTTTATTTACTACATTAAATTCTGCACATTTACCAACAGTATTTCTTTCAGTAAGACCAAGAGAACCTATTTCACCAACTCTTTTTTCAGCAAGTTCTTTTAATTCAGGGTGAATATTTTCAGGAACTTTACCTGATACATCTGCCTCTACATGTCCAGTATCTATATCGTAAGCTCCAACAAAAGCTCCTCTTTTTTTAGCTTTTGGTGTTTTTTCTATTAAT
>CADAWZ010000027.1 GCA_902791745.1 uncultured bacterium | reverse complement strand
TATTTTCCAAACATTGTTCTTTCATTTTTTTGACAATTTCATTTTCTGTTTCAATGCTGTTCAATATTTTAAGAGCCAAATTATTTTCACAGATTGAAATCATATTTTCGATTATTTGCATTTTCTCTTCTTCAGATAGATTTTTAATCTGTTCTGATAACTCTTGTAATTGATCACTTTTATATAAAAATATAAGAAGAAATCCAATATATGTTACATTTGTTGGATTTAGTTTTATTGCATCTTTTATTCTTTTTTCTGCTTTAATATAATCTTTTTCATGCAAATAATATATCATTGATTGTGAAAATATAGATTGTTCTATTTCTTTTAATTCTTCATGTTCAAATATTTTTTTTGCACTTTCAAAAAATCTATATGTTAAAAGAAGAACCCCAAAATAAGTAGATATACTTTTATCTTTTTTTATTATTTCACTTGATATAAATTTGTCTGTAATTTTGTCTATTTTTTTAATATTTTTTAGCTCAATAGCCTTTTTAAAAGCGTACTTGTATATATCTGTATTATTTGGGTATTTATCTGTGAATTCGAGAAGTTTTTTTATGTTATTTACATTTGAAAGTATTTCTATTTTTATTTTTGCTTCTTCAGAATCTATTTTTTTATATAGTTCAATAGCTTTTTTAAAATTATTTAGATATTCTGATAATTTTGCATATAAAAGGCAAAAATATTGAGAATTTATAAGTTCTTTTTCATGTTCTTTGCAATATTCAAAAGCATCTTGTTTGTTTATATTGTCAAGTATATATATATAGGCTATTTTGTCATCTGTATCATTTGTTATTTCAATAGCTTTTTGGGCATATTTTTCTGCATCGGAATATCTATTGGCAGAAAGAACTAATGATCTCATATTTCTTATTGCTTCTATATTTTCAGGTTCTTTTTTCAAGATTAGATTGTAATATTTTTCTGCCTCTGCCTTTTTATTTATAGCACTGGATATATTTGCTTTAATCATCATTGGTCTTACTTCTCTCAATGAGTGTTTTAAAGCTAAATCTGCATATTTTTCTGCCTTGTTATATTCTTGTATTGCAAATAAAACTTCAGCTTCTGCACTTAATACTTTGTATGAACGAGCATTTATTTTAAGAGCTTTTTCTGCTTCTTCCAATGCTCTATCATAATTTTTTTCTTTTAGAAATAGGGAAGATTTATTCAAAATAGCTTCTAAACATTTTGGATTTAATTTCTCTGCTTCATCAAACAAATCAAGAGCCTTTTGAATATTCCCATTTTTGTATTCTTCAACCCCTAAATTACATATTTCAACAGCTTTGTTTTCCATGACTTAATCTTTTCCTGTGAATGCTTTTTTTAGTTTTTGTAAAAAAGTTTTATCTTTTTCTTTGTTTTCTTTTCCAGAAGAAGCTTCTGAAAATTCTTTTAGAGCTTTTTTCTGTTTGTCATTCAATTTTTTAGGTATCATAACCCAAACTTTTACATATAAGTCGCCTCTGCTACTTCCATTTACAGCAGGCATACCTTTCCCTTTTATTTTGAATACTGTATCACATTGTGTTCCTGCTGGAATTTTTAATTTAGCTTCTCCATCTATAGTTCCTATTGTCAATTCTGCACCAAGGGCTGCCTGTGGAAAATCTATCTGCTCAACTCTAAACAAATCTTTTCGTGATCTTTGGAAGATTTCATGCTCTTTTATAAATATGACTACATAAAGATCTCCGCTATCTCCGCCATTAGTTCCGCCTTCACCTTCTCCTGCAAGCCTTATTTTTGAGCCTGTGTCAACTCCTGCAGGTATATCTATTGTCAATGTTTTTGTTTTTGTCATTTTACCAGAACCATGGCATGTATCACAATATTCATCAATTTTGACACCTTCACCTTTACATTTTGGACATGGTGCTTGTGTCATTATCTGACCAAATGGACTTTTCGTTACTCTTGTTACTTGCCCTGTACCACCACAGGCACCACATACTTGTGGAGAAGTTCCTTTTTTGGCTCTTGTTCCTTTACAAGCTCCACAAGTAACAAGAGTTTCTACTTCAATATCTTTTTTACAGCCTGAAAAAGCTTCTTCAAGAGTTAATTCGAGATCATATCTCATATCTCTTCCTCTTATTGGGGCATTTCTATCTGGACGAGAGTTATATGCTCCACCACCAAAGCCAAACATATCAAATATTGAGCTGAAACCTCCCATACCTCCAAAGCCAAAATCGCCTCCCATAAAGTCGCTCATATCTCCAATATTTGCACCATCTGGCCCAAATTGATCGTATTTCTGCCTTTTTTCTTCATCACCTAAAACAGAATATGCTTCGTTTATTTCCTTGAATTTTATCTCAGCTTCTTTTTTATCTTCTGCAACATCTGGGTGATAAATTCTACACAGTTTTCTATATGCTGATTTTATTTCATCTTGAGTAGCATTTTTATCTACTCCTAATACTTCGTAATAATCCTGTTTGCTGTCTGCCATTGTTTTTCCTTTTACTATAAAACGGAAAGAGCTGTGGCTCTTATATATATATTTTGCCTCAGCTCTCCATATAGTTCACAAATTTACTATATCTTAAAAGATGTTATTGTTGGAACCAACCAAAGAGATCGTCTTCTGAAGGCTCATCTCCATCAACCGATACTTTAGGTTCTGCACCAGCAGATTCTTCTTTTAAGTTTTGGTCAAGTTTACTTCCTTCAACATTTATATATACATTTGTTGAAACTTTATACATCTGTTCTTGTAGCTCTTTTGTACATGCTTTAATTTTTTCATTTTCATAAGTCTGTAAGGCAGCTTTTAGTTTGTTTGCAGCTGTTCTTATAGCTTTTTGTTCTTCGAGAGTCATTTGTTCTGAAAGTTCTCTCAATGTTCTTTCAGCAGTATCAAGCTCTACATTACCTTTGTTTCTTGTTTGAGTTTCTTCTCTGCGTTTTGCATCTGCTTCTGCATATACAGCAGCTTCTTTTACCATTTGGTTGATTTCGTCGTTTGTCAAGTTTGTAGGAGACTGAATTGTAATCTTCTGTTTATTTCCTGTAGCCATATCTTTTGCAGATACATTTACAATTCCGTTTGCATCTATTTCAAACATAACTTCGATCTGTGGAATGCCTCTAAGTGCTGGAGGAATATTTCTGAGTTCAAATCTTCCAAGTGATTTATTGTTTGCGGCAAGGTCTCTTTCACCTTGGAGAACATGGACTTCAACTGTTGTTTGACCATCTGTTGCAGTTGTGAACATTCTTGATTTTGAACAAGGAATTTGAGTATTTCTTTCAATCAATTTTGTGAATACACCACCAACTGTCTCGATACCAAGGGACAAACTTGTAACATCGAGGAGAACCATGTCTTTTACATCGCCAGAAAGTACACCACCTTGAATTGCAGCACCAAGTGCAACGACTTTATCAGGGTCGATTTCTTTACTTGGTTCTTTTCCAAAGATCTTTCTTGCCTTATCTTGAACTGCAGGCATTCTTGTTGAACCACCAACAAGAAGGACTTTAGCTATTTGACTTATTGAAAGACCTGAGTCTTTTAATGCTTTGTCAACAGACTCTTTGCATTTTTCAACAAGGTCTGCTGTCATCTCTTGGAATTTTTGTCTTGTTAGTTCCAAATCAAGATGTTTTGGTCCAGTTGCATCTGCTGCGATAAAAGGAAGATTAATTTTTGTAGATGTATCTGAAGAGAGAATTATTTTTGCTTGCTCTGAAGCTTCTTTAAGTCTCTGCATTGCAATACGGTCTGTTCTAAGATCGATGTTATTTGATTTTTTGAATTCTTCGATGAGCCAGTCCATTATTCTCTGATCCCAGTCATCTCCACCTAATCTCATATCACCTGCAGTTGCCTGTACTTCAAATACACCTTGTCCAAGGTGAATGATAGAAACATCAAAAGTTCCACCGCCTAAATCCCATACAAGAATTTGCTCTTCTTTTTCTGTTTTATCTTGACCATAAGCCATTGAAGATGCTGTAGGTTCGTTTATGATTCTCAATACTTCAAGACCAGCTATTGTACCAGCGTCTTTAGTTGCTTGTCTTTCACCATCATTGAAGTATGCAGGAACTGTGATAATTGCTTTTTCTATTGGATAACCTAAATATACTTCAGCATCTGCTTTGACTTTTTGAAGAATCATAGCACTTATCTCTTGAGGAGAAAATTCTTTGCCGTCAATGTTGACTTTATATTCAGTTCCCATATGTCTTTTGATAGAGCTAATAGTTCTTTCAGGATTACTTATAGCTTGTCTTTTGGCAGCTGCACCTATCAAACGTTCACCAGTTTTTGAAAATCCAACTACTGAAGGAATAAGTGAATCACCTTCAGCACTTGGTATAACTATAGGTTGACCACCTTCCATGATAGCAGCTACTGTATTTGTAGTACCTAAATCTATTCCCAAAACTTTATTCATATTTTTTTCCCTTTTACCTTTTTTAATACTTAATCAGCAATATTACTGCTGTTTTGATACTTTTACAGAAGCAGGTCTCAAAAGTTTATCTTGAAACATATATCCATTACTTAAAACTTCTATTATTGTGTCATCTGGATGACTATTATCTATTTCTGTCATCAATGCTTCATGTATATTTGGATCAAATGGTTTTAATAATGGATCCATTTTTGTGATACCAAATCCTTTTAAAGTTGTTTCAAATTGAGTTAAAATCATTTCCACTCCTTTTGAAAATGATTCTTTGTCATTACTTGTTTTTGAAGCATTGAAAGCTCTTTCAAAATTGTCTATTATTGGCAATATTTTTTTAAATATATCTGAAACAGCTTTTTCTGTTTTTAATTTTATTTCTTGTTGGGTTCTTCCCTTGAAATTTTCAAAGTCTGCTTTTAGTTTTTCATTTCTTTTTTCAGCTTCTTCAAGTTCTTTATTTGTCTTACTTAACTGTTCTTTAGATATAAACGCTTCTTTTTCCTTACTTGAAATGATAGATTCAAGTTCTATTATCTTTTTTGTATCTACTACTTTTTTATTATTAGCAGTTCCACCAGATGTTTTTAATGTATTTACAATGATTCTGTAGAAACTTAAAATTCCAACCATTGTAACTTTTGAAGGAACAAGACTTTCTATTCTTTCCTTTAGAAATTCAAGCGAAGGTATCTCTTTTACTAAATGTTTTAATTCTGCTAATTCTCTTGAAATTCTTTCTGAATCTTCTAAATTGGACTCTACTTTATCTACTTTTTCTTCTTCTTTGTTTACTACTACTTTTTTTATTGGTTCTGAGTCATCTTCAATAAAATTAAGTATAGAATCTTCTTTTTTTGATGTTAGTTTTTCGTCTCCAAAATTTTTAGATTTCAATCGTGCAAGCCTTTTAGCACGCATTTCCTTATTGGATAAACGAGCTTCCAAATCATAAAAACAATTTCCATTTGCTGTTGCCATGTCTTTTAAAAGTAACCCTTTCTTTATTTTTTTACTCTGCAATTGGTCTCATTTTTATTATTGTATTTATCTTTAATATTGCCCTTGCTATTTCTCCTGCAGATTTAAGTGCATTCATTTTTACTTCTGCAGGGTCTATAATTCCTTCTTTTTTCATATCTTTTATTTCGCCATTATCACATTCAATTCCCCAGTCACCATTATTTTTTTTCTGCATAGCAAGAACTTGTTCTATTTTTTCTAAGGAATTGAATCCAGCATTTGAAACAATTTGAGACATTGGTCTTTTTAGTGCTTCAATAACACAATCTATTCCATACCCAAATAAATCGCCAGTTTCATCTCTTTTATCTCTCAGATATGGAATAAGACTTATCTCTAATGCTCCACCTCCTGCTACAACTCCATTTCTGAGTGAAGATTGTAGGGAAGAGGCAGCATCTCTTGCTATTCTTTCTTTTTCGCCTGATATTTCTTCAGAAGGAGCTCCTACTATATAAGTTGAAATAGTTTTTCCTTTTCCGCCTTTGAAATATATATGACCATATTCGATATTTTCTGATATTTCTTCTGAATATCCTAAATATTTTTCTATCTCATCAATAGACTTTTCAAGAATTGTTCTTCTTACTGGTATAGCTCCTGTAAATTCGAGTATTTCTTTTAGATTTTTTCCGTATACTCTACTAAATGCCATTATTTCATTAGAAGTAAATACTTCTTCTGCATATCTGTCAAGTGTTTTAGATGTTATAACTACTTTTATATTAAGTGATAAGATCTTTTGTAAGTTTTTGTTAAAATTTCTTCTATATTCTGTATATGCATTAAATCCTGATTCTGTTTTCATTGCAGAATCTGTTATTTCTTCAGGGATTAATGAATCATCTATTACAAGAATTTTTGCATTTTTGCATTTTTCAGGCATCTGTTCATTTATTCGCCTTTTTTTTATTGCAAGTCCTTCTATAACTTCAGAATTCATACCTGTTTGACAGAAAATGTGATCTGATAATTTAAAATTTCTATTTTTTAACATATCTATTTCTATAGATTTTGCAAGAGATGTAACTGAATTTGTTATTTCTTCATTTTCTCTTCCTGCGGTAAAAACAGCACATTTTAAAAGTGGATCATCTATTTCTTTTATTTCTGTCTTTTTTTCGTCTATTAATTTTAATGCTTCGGCTATACCAATATCTATTCCTTTTATTATTTTTCCAACAGGAACTCCTCTTATTACATAGTTAAGTCCCTCATTTATTAATGCAGCTGCAATTACTGTAGCAGTTGTTGTTCCATCGCCAGATTGTCTATATTGATTTCTTGCGATATTTATCAACATACGAGCTGCTGGGTGTGTTACCTCCATACTGTCAAGGATTGTAACTCCTGCATTGGTAACTATTATATTCCCTGCTTGGTCAACAAGCATAGTGTCGAGACCTTTTGGACCAAGAGTGTTTTCCACAGCTTCTGCAACTGCTCTAACTGCTGCCGCATTTGTAAATAGAGCAGATATTTTATCATCTACTTCGCTTTTGTCATTACATATATTCTTTGACGACATCTTTTTCCTAATCTTCTTTACTATTCAAACTGTCTTCTATATTTTCTGCCACATAATTTATTATTGAAATAACTCTTTTATAAGGCATCCGCTTTGGCCCTAATATTCCTATTTTACCAGCAGGAGTTGAATTTATTTTGTAATTAACTGTTATTATTGAACAGTCTTTCATCTCTACTATAGGATTTTCAGAACCTATCATTATATTTATATCATTTTCTTTTATTGTTTCAGATAGAATTTCTGCAATTATATTTTCTTGCTCCAATAAATCGAGCATTATTTTAATATTTTTTACATCACCTGTTTCAGAATAGTCAAAAACTTTATTTTTTCCACTAACTATAATTTCTCTTGAGGAAGTCGTTATTATCTTTTTTGATTCTTTACTTATTGAATCAAGTAAATTATTTTTTGTGTTTTTATCTGCTTCTTCTTCGAGTATTTTGCCGAGATCTTCTATTGGTTTTCCCAAAAGTCTTTTGTTTAATGTTTCTGTCAGTTCATCAAGTGTTTCTAAATCAGGTGGTGTTGTAACTTCAATTATTTTGTGGATAATTTCGCCTGTTACAGATAACATAATGAGCAGTATGGAAGAACTGCTCATTGGTATTAATTTTACATACTTGAATAGAGTTTTATTTAACTGTGGAGCTAAAATCATAGATGTATAATTAGTCATCTTTGACAACATATCCGCAGTTTTTGTAAAAAGAGATTCTGTTTTATTTTTTAAAGCATCGTATTCTCTTTTTATAGCTTCCACTGTTTCATTTTGTGGCGGTTCTATTTTGCTTTTTATTATTTCGTTTACAAAAAAACGATATGCACTGTCTGCAGGAATTCTACCAGAAACTGTATGGGGTTGAATTAGAAATCCCATTTCTTCTAATTTTGACATGTCGTTTCTTATTGTTGCAGAGCTACAATTAAGATTTGACATAGATGTTATTGTGCCTGAACTTACAGGCTCTCCTGTTTTTACGAATTCCTGAACAATAAATTCAAGTATTTTCTTTTGTCTTAATGTTATATTGGGAATATCCTGTGACATGGTTATTCCTTTTCTTTTTATATGATTTCACCTTTAAGTAATTTATCAATAAAAATATTTGGTATATATTTTTTCAATTTGTTTATGTTACAAATTATAATTTCCGAATCTGTTTCAAAAATTAATAATTTACTTTTGGATTCGATGATTTGTAATTTATCTATTTTATTTTTAACTATATCTGTACATAGCCCTGAAATAAAAATGAATAAATTATTATTATTTATTTTAAGAGTATCACCTTTTTTAAATTTTTTTATTTCAAATGATTCATAAGAATCGAGAATTTGTTTGTTTGTAATTCTATGTAATTGTGGAATTGAATAAAAGGTATTTTGAATGAATTCCAATTTATTAAATTCATCATATAAATTTTGATCTTTGAGGCATTCTTCTATTAATTCTCTGTCAATAGACAAAATTAGAGTAGGGGATATAGCTTCAAAATTTTCAGATTTTGAAAGTCCTAAACAATCACCTGTACCAAATTTTCGTTCATTACTATTTTTTATGATTCCACTCAATATAAACATTGAATGTTTTCCTGTTTTTGATTTTTGTTTTGAATCAAATCTTTTTATGTGTCCTCTTGATAAAATTACTTTTTGCCATATTTTATCAATTTTACTTATCAATTTATTATTGAAAAAAGCAGATAAAATATGAGCATTTAGCGGTAAATATCCTTTTTCACAAATATAACTGACCCCAAAAAGTCCAAGTAAAAATTGTGAATCTTGGGGTATATTATTTACATTTATGTGATTTAATATTAATTTAATTTTATTTTTTTCAGGAATTTGACATAGCTCGTTTATATTTGGATGCACTATATTTCCACCAGCATCCATAAATATATATTCTGCTTCTTCATCAAAAGGAATTGCATTTATTTTTTCTTTTTCTTCTTTTGTTATAAATGATTCTTCTTCCATTAAATCAAGAGTAGAACCCCAAGCAGTATCTCCTGAAATTAAAATTTTTCCTATTCTTATTCCTATTGTTGGAATTGAATGTACTGTTTCATGGGCTATAAAATTAATTCCATAAATTCGTTTTGGAATATTTGGAATTAATTCAACAAATTCGATTTCTTCTTTTATTTTTGATTCTGAAACATCAAGTATTGCAGATGTCTTTTTGACAAAAGAATCAAAAATATATGAAGTAGTCAATAATAATATTTTTTTGTTATATAAAAGCAAATTTAATAAACTACTGTGATCATCATGATTGTGAGTTAAAACAAAAATCAAATATTCCGAGTTATCTATACCAAGAGTTGAGAGATAATTTTCTTCCCAAGGACTTCCATCAACAAATATTGGTATGTAATCGGAATAAACTATTGAACTTGTATTTTCTTCATATTGCGAAAAACCATTTCCAGACCCTATTATTGTTATTCCATCTCTTATTGAAGTAGAGCTTGGAACATAAGGAACACTAAAAAATGGCTTTGTTTCATTTGATATAGAAATGTCTATAAATTCTTTTTGATTATCTTTTTCAGCTAAAAATAAAACTGGAGATAATTGTTTTATTGTAATATCTCCTATTTTTAAACCATTATTTTTAATTTCTTTAAAATAAATATCTGCAAATATTTCTTTTTTTGAACGGAAGAATTCCTCATATTTTACAAATTTTTCAGTCGTTTTATTTGTAATCCAATCAGGAATATTTACACCTTTAATACTTGGAAAGGTTTCTCCAAGTATTATTGTTTGTCTCTTTATTGTTTTTCTACTGCCAATTATATTTATGTCTCTTATATTATCTGAAGGTTTATATAAAAAATAGGCAATAGGAAACTCAGTAGCCGCAACATTTATTCCATTTTGAAAAAAAATATCTGGCAAAACGATATTATATGGAATATCTAAATGCTTAGATGTAAATACTTTTATAATATCTGAAGGACAGCCAAACATTATGGAAGTATTATCTGAACATAATGTATAGCAACCTTCTGTTATCTTTGTTTTTTTAAACATTTTTTGGTTTTCCAATTAAAAATAAGATAATTCCGATTACTAAAAGAATTCCACCTGCAACAAATTTTATCATAGCTCCTACAATTAAGCTTGGAACAACAAAACCTAATACAATAACTATAAGACCTAATACTAATAGTAGAGCACCTACAAGTCTTAACATTCCATTTGGTTTTGGAGTTTCTATTTGTTTTTCTTGTTTTGTTGGCTCTTCAATAGGAGCATTACTCATAGGTTGATTTTGTTCTACTTGATTTGATTCTTGTTTTGGCTCTATATTTTGAGTTATTGTCGGTTGAGCTTGTACTGGTCTTGAAACAGTAGCTTGTTGTACAGGTTGTGTCTGTATATTTGGTTTGGCAACAGGAGATGGCATAGGCGGTCTTCCTGCTGGCTGAGTTTGAATATTGGGTCTTGCTTGAGGAGTTTGTATCTGTACAGGTTGTCTTGGTGTTGCAATAACAGCTGGTCTTGAAGGTTGTTGACCTGTTGCAGTTTTTACTGAAAGACCTGGTTTTGGAGCTTGAGGTTGAGCAGGAGCACTTGCCATTTTGTTTTCAGCAGGATTATATGCCAAAGAACCACTTTGAATTCTTTGAATGTCAGCAAATAATTCATCTACTGATACATATCTCTTATCTTGTTTGATATTTGTAGCTTTTGATACGAGTTGTGTCCATATAGGTGAAATATCTTTTCTTATATCAGATACTTTTGGAAGTATCAATGAAGCTGTTGGATCTTTACCTGTTAGCATTTGGAATATGATCATACCTATTGAGAAAATATCAGATCTTGGATCTGATTGACCTTTTCCCAATGCTTGCTCAGGTGGATTATATCCTCTTGTTGAAACAACAACAGTATCTTTTACTTTGTCTGCTTTATATGTACGAGCTGCTTCATATTTTGCAAGATATACATCACCATTTACATTTATGTAAATGTTTTTTGGTTGTAAATCTCTGTATATAATAGGAGGTTCTTGGGTATGTAAATAGCGAATTATTGGAAGAAGTTTGCTGAGAAATTGAAGTGTATCGCTTTCAGATAGTTGTGGAGTTCTCTTTAAAAATTCTTCAAGAGATTTTCCATTTTGATATTCAGTTATTATTATATTTTCATTTTCGTTGCTAATGCTGTCAACAAAAACTGGCAATCCTTTAAATTTTAGTTTTTTCATCAAATTAATTTCTTTGAAAAGAAACTGTTGAGATTGTTGAGATTGCTCTGTAAGAGATGAATTGTCCTTATATATAGGAATTATTCTAAATTGTAAATCTTTATTTGTTTGAAGGTCTTTGCCTTTAAAATAGAATTCATATTCATTTTGATTAGGCAGTTCTTCTAAAATTTTGTATCTACCTGAATAAGTTTGATTCATATAATTAGACATACTATACCTCTTTACATTTCGTTTTGTAGATCATATACACAAAAACGATTTAGACAACATTTGAATTTATTATATTTTATATTTCTTTTTTACTTTATCAATTTTGATTAATAATAGTTAAATCCTTTTTTTTTGAAAAAAAAACTATTTATTTTTTTAAAAATAGTATATAAAAAATAAATACAATAATTTTAAAAATTTTATCACGATTTGTATAAAAATATATATTCAAAAAAAACTTGACATAAAATATTTTTATTTGTATATTTCTATTTGATTTTATTTTTGGAGATTTATTGTTGTGGAAAGATTTATTTCGGTAAAAGGTGCGAGATGTCATAATTTAAAAAATATAAATTTAGATATACCTTCAGGTTCTATGACTGTTATTACAGGTGTGTCTGGTTCAGGAAAATCAACACTTGCATTTGATACGATATATGCAGAAGGTAGAAGAAGGTATGTTGAATCACTCTCTTCTTACGCAAGGCAGTTTTTGGGGAAGATTGAAAGACCTGATGTTGATTCTGTTGAAGGATTGTCTCCTGCAATAGCTATTGAGCAGAAAGGAGTTTCAGGTAATCCTCGTTCTACTGTTGGGACTGTTACTGAAATATATGATTTATTGCGACTTCTTTTTTCAAGAGTGGGTATTCCTTATTGCCCTAATTGTGGAAAAAAAATATCTGCAATGACACCACAACGCATAACAGAATCTATTCTTTCCATTTTCGATAATGGAGAAAGATTTATGATACTTGCTCCTGTTGTCTTTAATAAAAAAGGTGAGCATGGTAAAATAATTTCCGATATATTTATAAATGGATATTCGAGAGTTAGGATAGATGGAACTGTTTATGATTCTGATGATTATCCTTCTAATTTAGAAAAAAATAAGAAACATAATATTGAAATCGTAATTGATCGACTTATATCTGAAGATGGTATGTCTGATCGACTTGAAACTTCTGTTGAAACGGCACTTAATGAAGGACATGGAATTTTGATTGCAACTGGTGAAAAAGGTGATTTCTTTTTTTCTGAAAATCTTTCATGTCCAGAATGTGGAATTTCAATTCCTGAGACAGAACCTTCTTTCTTTTCTTTTAATTCTCCGTTGGGAGCTTGTCCTTCATGTTCTGGTATTGGGTCTTTCACTGATATATCTGAAGAAGCTGTGATTCCCAATCCTTCTCTTTCAATAAGAAATGGAGCTATTGCACCTTGGGGAAAGTATACAGAGAGAATGGCAACAACAAATAAAGGATTTTTTTGGCATAGATTTATAGCTGTTGCAGATTATTTTGGAATTTCTCTTGATATTCCTTTTGAATCTCTAAGTGAAAAAAATAAAAAATTGATTCTTTTTGGAAATGGTGGTAATACTATTTATACTTCAGACCCTTCATTGTTTGAGGGATGTATCCCTCATTTGAGAAGAAGATATGAAGAGACTGATTCTGATGTTATAAGAGAATTTACAGAAAAATTTACTGTTTCAAAGATATGTCCAGCTTGTCATGGTAAGAGATTAAAAAAAGAAGTTCTTTGCATAAAAGTTGGAGGTAAAAATATTTCTGAAGTTACAGAGTTTACGGTAAGAGAATGTATTGATTTTTTTGATAATTTAAAATTTGATGATTTAAAAAGTGCTACTATAGCAAAACCTATTTTGAAAGAATTGAATAAAAAGTTAAGATTTCTTCTTGATGTTGGTTTGTCATATATGACTTTAGATAGAACAGCAAACACTCTTTCTGGTGGTGAAGCGAGAAGAATTAGACTTGCAGGGCTTTTAGGAGCAGGTCTTACAGGTGTAATTTATGTTTTGGACGAGCCAAGTATAGGTCTTCATCAAAGAGATAATGATAGGCTTATAAAAACTCTTTTAAAATTGAGAGATTTAGGAAACACAGTGCTTGTTGTTGAACATGACGAAGATACAATAAAATCTGCTGATTTTGTTGTTGATATTGGTCCAGTTGCAGGTAAAAAAGGGGGATATATAGTTTCTGCTGGTACTGTTTCTGATTTAGAAAATTCTAAAGATTCTATTACAGGATTGTATATATCTGGCAAAAAAAATATAGAACTTCCAAAAGAAATTAGAAAAGGAAATGGAAAACACATAACAATATTAGGTGCTTGTGAAAATAACTTAAAAGATATTGATGTAGATATTCCGCTTGGAAAATTTGTGTGTGTTACTGGTGTTTCAGGCTCAGGTAAATCAACTCTTATAAATGAGGTTTTATATAAAAATGCTTTAAAAAAGATAGGTACTTATTCTGAAATGCCTGGAAAATGTAAGGGAATTACAGGTCTTGAAAATATAGACCGTATTATTGTTATTGATCAATCACCAATAGGCAGAACTCCGAGATCAAATCCTGCAACATATACGGATGCCTTCACTCCTATAAGAGAGATATTTGCTTCTGCAAGACTTTCTAAAATGTATGGATATAAACCTGGTAGATTTAGCTTTAATGTAAAAGGTGGACGATGTGAGGCATGTATGGGAGATGGTGTTATAAGGACAGAGATGAATTTTCTTCCAGATGTCTATGTTAAATGTGAAGAATGTGATGGAAAGAGATATAACAATGCGACACTTGCTGTAAAATTTAGAGATAAAAACATATATGATGTTTTGTGCATGACAGTTGACGAAGCATTAGATTTTTTTGCAGAATTTCCAACATTGAAGAGAAAATTTACATGTCTTTCAGAAGTTGGCTTGGGATATATACAGTTGGGGCAACCTTCAGATACTCTTTCAGGTGGAGAAGCTCAGAGAATTAAGCTTGCCTATGAACTTTCAAAAAGAGCAACAGGAAAGACATTATATCTTTTAGATGAGCCTACAACAGGATTACATTTTGAAGATGTTTCTAAGTTACTGAAAATTTTAGGAAGGCTTGCAGATTCTGGAAATACTGTACTTGTAATTGAACACAATTTAGATGTTATAAAATGTGCCGATTATATAATTGATTTAGGTCCAGAGGGTGGAGTAGGTGGAGGAAATGTAGTTGTTACAGGTACACCTCAAGATATTGCTAACTGCTCTGAATCATATACAGGTCAATTTTTAAAGAAAAAATTATAGAAGTATGTAGTTTTATTCTTCCTCTTCAGATTTTTTTAATTCTTTTGCAAATATTTCTTCAAAATCATAAGGTGGAATCAATGTATATCCACATCCCTTCATTAATTCTGCACCTGTGTACATCAAATAAAGGTCTGGATAATCTCTACAAATTTCAGGTCGTTTGTCATGCATTGAACACAAATTTCCATTTTGTTTTGTGCATGAAAATATTATAGTGCCATCTTGAGCTTTCCCATGGGCTTTGAATATTTTATATTCTGGCTCTTTTCTTGTAAGCTCTTCAAATTGCTCCATTTTTTTTATTTTTTTCCCTTCAAGAAGTATGCCTATATTTCGACAACATTTTCCACATCTTAGACATTTACCAACTCTGAAGTATTTTCTTTTTTGACCTGTTATTTTAAACCAAAATCTTTTTATTGCAATTTCGGCTTTTGTCCAAAAATTTTTATTCATTTTTTTTCTTTTTGTCTTTAAAAATAAGTACGATTCCTATAGTCAATGTTACTATTGCTATACTTGAGATTACATCAAAAATATATATTTTTTGTGAAACTGTGCCAACTGGAGTTAATCTATTCATTAGTGAGGCTATAAATATAGTTAGTGAACTTATTATTGAAATTATTATTCCTATTATTTTCTTATTTTTCATAAAATAAAAGCCTTTCTATAATCCTTCTCAATTTTTAGCAATTTATTTTTTCCCTTTTTCATTATCTCTATTAATGTCGATAATTTGTATATCAGCATTTAACGACCCAGAATTAATCAAAATCTCCAGATTTTTAAATTCTTCCATTGTTATATTATTACTACTACTTATTTGACACTCACCATTTAAAATAGCGCTAGCAACAATAGGAGAAGATATCTCTTTTTTATCAATATATATGGCAACATGCTTTTTGATATTTCTTTTTGTGATTTCAGCGAATTTTACTTTACCTTCATCATTGAATATTATTGTTAAGTAAGGGCGTCCAATTTGATCTATTTCAGTTTTTGCAGAATTTGGCTTTAAATCAGTATTTGTTAAAACTGTTCTCCAACTATTAGTTTTTGGGTCTTTTTCTTTTAATTCTAAGGTACCAACTTGTTGGATAATTTCCTTAACTTTTTCTAAATCTATATTTTCAGAGACTGATATTATAATTTGATCCTCGCCCTCTTTTTTTATCAATACATTCTTTTTGTTTATTGTATTTAAACGCTTTTCAAAAACATCAATAGTTTGATTTATAGTTTCTTCTGTAGATGGAGTTTTGCCTGTTTCTTGATTTTGTATTGGAATAATTTTGACTTTAATATGCTTGTTATAATTAGTTGGTCTTGGAATATATTCAGTTAAAGAAGTTAAATTTTCTGAAGTACAACCTGATAAAGCTGTAAAAATAAATAAAAAAAATAATAGAATGGTAAAATTTTTTTTCATTTTTTGCAGTCTTCCTTAAAATTGAATTTATATATTATAAGCCCTATAATCATTATTACAAGTGCTGTAAGACCAGTTACAGGAGAATTGTCAAAACCTAAAAAAATATTTTTATAAGATTCTTTTAAAAGTGAAATTTGTAAATAATTTCTCATTAATATTAAATATACAAATATAAAATGAATTCCTGTTGAGCACCATATATTTTTAAAATGTACAGTTGCTATGCACAATATTATTGACATTGTGAAAAGATTTAAAAAATATATGAATTTATATAGAGGAGTTCCATGGCAAAATAGATGTGCAATACCAAACATCACAGATGTAAATATTATTGCTTGGTTCTTTTTTAAAAATTTTGCAAATATTTCAAATATTACGCCTCTAAATATAACTTCTTCTGAAATCACAAGCAAAAAGCAGGGAAGTATATGTAAGATAGCATGCTTTATTATTTCAAGTTGAGTGAATTCTATTTTTTTAGATTGTGAAAATGGAGATATTACAAGAAAAAAAGTAAAAAATAAAACTGCTCCTATGAAAATACCTAAATTTAGTGGCTTTTTATAATCTCCACTAAAATATGAATCTGTTATTTTTCTATCCTTAAAATTTTTATTTCTAAACAGAATTAGTGTTGTTGTCATAGATATATACAAAAGAAGTATATATGTAATGTTTAATATATGATTTTGTGGCTGAGACATTTTGCCATTTGTAAATTCTGTAAAGAAATATCCGTTTGTACAAATGGACAATAATAATATATCAATTATATAAACGCCAGCAAGAATAGAAAGAAGAAGGGCTATTTTTGCAAAAGCCCTTCTGTATTCATTCTTATTTGAAAAAAATATTCCCTTGTCCATTTCTCTTCTGTAAAAGTTCTTGTTAAAGAGGCTGTGAAAAAACTCTAAATTAATAACAAAAATTGATTTCCGTTAATTCATCTTTGCACTCAAAAAGTTGCGAAGGCAGATAAAACAAACTATTTTATTTTTTTCACAGTCCCTTTTTATGTTAAATTTATTTATTTTTTATTTATAAGTTCTACAGTTTCTCTTGCTATTGCAAGTTCTTCATTTGTTGGGATAACAAGAACTTTTACTTTTCCTGTACCTATGTCAAAAGCATTTTCTTTATTTGCTTTTTCATCTATTTCAATTCCAAAGTTGCTTAAATCTGATAATGCAATTTTTCTACCATCTGGAGAGTGTTCACCAATTCCACCAGTAAAAACGATTGCATCTACTCCACCAAGTACAAAAGCATATGAACCAATATATTTTTTTACTCTGTAGAAGAACATTTCAAAAGCAAGTGCTAATTTTTCATCACCTTCTTGCCAACCTTTTTCTACAGCTCTCATATCACTTGGTCCACCAGTAATTCCTTTGAGACCACATTGCTTATTTAGATAAGTTGTCATCTCTTTTGCTGTCATATTGTTTTCTTCCATAAGGAAAAGAGGAATTGAAGCATCTATATCACCACAACGAGTTCCCATCATAAGACCTTCCAATGGAGTGAATCCCATTGATGTATCTATGCTTTTTCCATTCTTAACTGCTGCTACAGAAGCACCATTTCCGAGATGACAAGTTATTATTTTGAGTTCTTCTATTGGTTTGCCCAAATATTCTGCTGCTTTGTGTGCAACATATTTATGAGATGTACCGTGAAAACCATATTTTCTAACAGCATGTTTTTCGTAATTTTCATAAGGTATTGGATACATATATGCAACAGCTGGCATATCGTGGTGGAAAGCTGTATCAAATACAAGAGTTTGTACTGCATTAGGAAGTCTTTCTTCTGCTGCTTTTACTCCAAGAATATTTGGTATATTGTGTAGTGGAGCAAGTTTAGCACCTTCTGTTTCCATATATTCTACTATGTCTTTTGTAGCGATTTTTGACTCAGAAATTTTTCCACCGTGAACAGCTCTATTTCCAACACCAGCAATTTCATTTACATCTTTTACAACTCCATTTTCAGGGTCTAAAAGGGAATCAATTATCCATTTTAATGCTTGTTTATGGTCTTCTATCTTTGTATGTGCTTTGACTTCTTTTTTGCCAGTTGGTTTATATGTAACTATTGCGTTGTCAGAACCAACTTCTTCCACAATTCCTTTTGCTATTACAGATTCGTCTGTCATATCAAATAACTGATATTTTACAGATGAACTACCACTGTTTAGTACAAGTATCTTCATTTTCTTATCCTTTCATTCTCTTTAGTCTTTATTCTTTTTAGAAAACAAAAATTTAGTTTTATTAAGTCAGCAGTTAAATAACTTGAATTAACAACTTTTTGTGGTGTTTTTTTAGGAAAATCAGTATTTTTGAAAATTATTATGAACTAAAAAATTGATTTCCGTTAATTCCTCTTTGTACCCAAAAATTGGCGTAAGCAGAAAATTAATTAAATAAATAAAATACGCAAATGAGCATTTAGTTTTCTGTGTAATACAGCGAACTGAATAGAGCGAAGCGGAGTTGAAGTTAGCGTATTATACAGAAAACTATTTAGAAAAATACAGATTAGAAAAATACAGAAAAAATTTTACACACTCGCAAAAATAGAGTTTACCAACACCCTCTAATTTCCAAGTTAATAGAAAACAAAAAATTAAGCCTTATCCTAAATTTCTGATGATGTCAATGAGATGATCCATCTCAGCTTTTGCAAAAGGTGCTACATAATCTTTTAATATGTATTTTATTATCATTTTTGAGTTTGTCATATTATGGTCTTTTGCATATTTTGTGATATTTTCATCTGACAAAAGCTCTTCTGTTGGAATTTTATACTTTACTTCAACGAAATTTTTGTTTTCTTTTCCTTTGTCTCTACTTGCACGAATCCAAATTTCAAATATTTGATCATTGTGTTTACTTTTTTTCAATTCGTTTTCAAGTTTTTCTTTTATTTCTGTATTTTCAAGTGGAAAATAGTATGGAGCACTAAATACAAGAAGATTTCCATTAGATGTTTCACGGGTTTTTTCAAAACCAAAAGTTTTGTTGCTTTTTACATCTAAAAATCTTAGTCCCCCTTTTTTTGTAGGTCTTCCATCTGATATGTATAAACCATATAATCCACCTAATATTTGGTTTATTTCTTCTGATATAAGTTTGTAATTGATATTTGTTGCCATTTGTGACTCCATTTTTTTTGATTTTATCAAAATTTGAGATAAATTCTTTTATAATTTTAAAAAATCCTGCATTTTCACTTTAATCTACTTTTTTACAAGTAAAATCGAGATTGAAAATTCCTATATTATCATACTCTGCCTGTACATTGATATTTAATTCGGTTCTTTTACAACATTCTGTTCCTTCTTCTGTCTTTAAGACAGCTTTTATTGTATATACTCCACTACTCAATGGTAAAGATTTTATCTGAAATTTTAGTGTTTGTGTTTCATCTTTTTTTAATGTTATAAATTCACTATCTATAACTGAAATGAGTTGATCGTCTGCCGTTGAAAGTAATATTTCAGCTTTAATTTTTCCATTCGTTTGTAATTTCTTTATTTTTATTATTGGATTAATTCCAATACCACTTTTTATTTCTCTTCCAATAACTGATTCATTATCTGAATCAGTTATTTTGAATTCGACTATTTCAGCTTCATTTGTGTATTTTTCATTACCTTTTTCATTTGATTTATCTTGTTTTCCAGACATGAATGACAAATATTCTTCAATTACTGATTTAGATTTTCCAGAACTTTTTATAACTCCATCCTGAAGCCATATACATTTATCACAAAATTTTGCAACAGCGTTAAGATTATGAGATACAAGTATTATTGTAACTTTGTTTCTCTTAAATTCTTCCATTTTTGCAAAACATTTTTTTTGGAAGTTCATATCTCCAACTGCTAATATTTCGTCGATGAGCAATATTTCTGGATTTATGTGTGTTGCTACAGAAAAAGCTAATTTTAGATACATTCCTGAAGAATATGTTCTTATTGGATTGTCGATAAATTCTCTTATTTCTGAAAAATCTATTATTGACTCAATATTTTTATCAACTTCTTTTCTTGTCATTCCAAAAATAGCTGCATTTACATATATGTTTTCTCGTCCTGTAAAATCAGGATGAAATCCAGCTCCTAATTGTATAAGACAAGATAATCTTCCATTTGTTTTTACACTTCCTTCATTTGGATACATTATACCTGCAATTAGTGAAAGAAGTGTACTTTTTCCGCAACCATTATGACCTATTAAACCAATAGATTCGCCTTTTTTTACTGTTAAATTTATGTCTTTTAATACTTTAAATCTTGTATAAGTATCTGAGCGAAGCATTAAAATTTTTTCTTTGATTGTTGTAGGTTTATCTTTGAATATTTTAAATTCTTTTGATAGATTTTTGACTTCTATTGCTATATCATTATCGCTCATTTTTATACATCCTCTGCAAATGTCTTTTCAAAATGATTAAATACTAAATATCCAATAATATATATTATTATACCTGATATCAATGCTACCAAAAGATTTTTTATACTTGGCATTCTTCCAAAATACATCATATCTCTATATGATAAAACAACAGATGATATTGGGTTTAGCAATGGTAACCAAAAGTCAGATACTGTACGGCCAAGTATTACCAAACTTTGTAAACGTTCTATTGGATAAAATATTGGATTGGCATATACCCAAGCCATTGTTATTATCCCTACTATTTGTTTTATATCTCTATATTTTACATTTAACGCTGCAACTATATAACATATACCTGTTTGGAATATACATTGTAATATTATAATAATAGGCAAAAATAGCAGTGATATAGTAAAAGGTATTTTTGATATTAGCATTGCTAATAACACAATAGGAATACAATATATATAATCAACAATGTATGTTAGAGACACTGAAAGTGGTAGAAGTTGTCTTGGAAAATATATCTTTTTTACTAAATTTGCATTTCCTGTTATACTTACCAAAGAACCTGATATTGCTGATGTAAATTCTGTCCATGGAACTAAACAGACAAATAAAAACATGCTATAATTTGAAGTTCCTACATTAAATATATATTGAAATACTATTGTAAAAACAACTAAGTGAGCAAGATGATTTATAAATGTCCAAATAAAACCAAGGAATGAACCTTTATATCGTGCATCTAATGATTTTTTTACAAATGTTATCAGTAATTCTCTATATTTGAATATTTCTTTAAAGTGATTTAACATCGTTATTTTTCTTTTTCTGATAGTTTTTTTAATTCTTCTTTTAATTCTTTATGATGTGCATACCATTTATATAAATCTTGAAGTAATGGAACTTTAAGACCTTGATCGACATATATTTCAAGTTTTTCAGGATTTAGATTGTTATATTCCCCTAATGCTTGTACAGTCGATCTGTCTTTTGTTTTGTAACATTTCCAAACAACTGTTTCAAGTGCATCACCAGGTCTTACATAATATGTTTTGACTTTATCTTGATTTATTCCAGTTGTGTCGTTTTTTATTTTTTCTTTTAGTTCTTTTATCTTTGCTGTATTATCTTCAATAGCAACTGTTTTTTGCTGATTTTTATCATCTTTTTTATCTGATTTATTTAGGTCTTCTGAACCTATTCCTTCAAGTTCTTCTGGGGTCAATATTTTTCTTTCTAATCTTGAAACTCTTTCTGATATTTTTTTTATATCTTTTTTACCAAATCCACCAAAAATTTGACTTGATATGTTTAATATTAGTAAAAGAGATAATAAACCAATTATAATATAATCTTTTAAAGATAATTTTTCAAGTTCTCTTATACTCGATAAAATTTTATCATAAGTATGCTCAATATGTTTATTTTTTAATATCTCTTCTTTATTTTTTGTATTTCCTTCATTATTTTTGTTATCCATTAATGAATACTCCGTTAAGATTCCTGTATAACTTTAATTGCTTCTTCTATTGAAGGTTCTGTTATATGTGGAGTTCCTGCTACTTTCATTGCAGAATCAACATCTTTTAGACCATTTCCAGTTGCGATACATACTATTGTTTCATTTTCTTTGAATATATCTTGTTTTGCAAGTTCTTTAAATCCAGCAACAGAAGCTGAACCAGCAGGTTCTGTAAATATACCTGTCATACTAGATATTTCTTTTAGTGCTTCAAGTATTTTTTCATCACTAAATTCTACACAAGTTCCATTTGATTCAAGCACAGCTTTTACAGCACCTATTCCATCTCTTGGAAGATCTACAGATATTGAATCAGCCAAAGTTGTTGCAGATATTGTTTCTATTTTTATATTGTCAAGAGTGCTATTTTTTACGCTTTTTACCACAGCATTACTTTTTTCTGATTGTGCAGCACATATTTTGGGTAATTTATCTATAAGACCTACACTATATAAGTCTTTAAATCCTTTCCATATTCCACTTATTATGTTACCATCTCCTACAGATACAACAACCCAATCAGGAGCTTTCCAGCCTAATTGCTCACATATTTCAAATGAACAACTTTTTTTGCCTTCTCTTGTGAATGGGTTATAACCTGTATTTCTATTGAACCAGCCATATTTTTCACATATGTCATGACATAAATCAAAGGCCATATCATAAGTACCGTTTACAGCTATAACTTTTGCACCATATAGTAATAGTTGAGCAATTTTTGCTTTTGGAGCTGTTTTGGGAACAAATATAATAGGGGAGATTCCAACACTTGCACAAAGACAAGCCATTGAAGAACCTGCATTTCCTGTTGAAGCACCTGCAACTTTTTTTGCTTTAAATTCAAATGATTTTGCAAGAGCAATGCTTCCTGCTCTGTCCTTTAATGAACCACTTGGATTTTTTCCCTCGTCTTTTATGTATAAATTTGGACAACCATATTTTTTACCTAAAGATTCTGTCTTATATAATGGTGTCCAACCAACTTGAAGAGGAGATTTCTTTGTATTTTCTTCAAGGGGATAAAAATGCGAATATCTGAACATATTGTAATTTTTATTTTCTTCAAAGAATTTTTTTGTTGCCTGTTCTTTGATTTTTGAATAGTCATATACTATTTCTAAATTGCTATTGCATTTTTCACAAACATAAGTTATTTTGTCTGTCATTTCTTTTTCAAATCCACATGACATACATTTATATCCAATGGCACTACTCATTTTTTCCCCCTGTTTTTTATTATCTTTTGTTTAGCCTTCCCTTTGGTTTGCATAAAAGCTATAAGAATTTGCTTATAAACTCCAATAATGGTACGGAAATCAATTTTTGCAACTTGTCTATTTAAGTAAGTTAGGAAAGTTTTTGCGGTATAAGATAGTGAACGAAATTTATTACACTCAGTAGTTTTTTCTAAAAGCAATATTAAAGAAAAATTTTATTATTAAAATAAATAGCAAATTACTTTCCGAGTGTAATAACCTAGTGAACATCTTATACCGAAAAACTAAAAAAATTGATTTTCGTTATATTTTATTATACCCTAATAAGTTGCGTTACAGAAAATTGCACTATTTTATATGTGTACCTGTTTTTCCGTCAATAGCATCTTTTATGTGTGGAGGATCTGTTATAATAACTTCTTTTCCTCCATTTTCAAGGAAAGATATTGCAGCTTTTATCTTTGGCAGCATGCTACCTGGTTTGAAATGCCCTTCTTCAAGATATTTTTTTATATCTTCTAAAGTTACATTGTCCAATGCTTGTTGATTTTCTTTGCCAAAATTTAGATATACCTTTTCAACAGCTGTTGAAATTATGAATACATCACTTTTTATATTTCCTGCTAATAGTGCAGAAGCATAATCTTTATCTATGACAGCTGGTACGCCTTCTAATTCGCCTTTGTCATTTTTTATAACAGGAATTCCTCCGCCTCCTGTACATATTACAATAAATCCCTTTTCTATAAGTGATTCTATTGCTTTTTCTTCTACAATCTCTTTTGGCAATGGAGAAGCTACTACTCTTCTATATCCTCTTCCAGCATCTTCTGTCATAATCCAACCTGATTTTTTCCTTTCTTCTGCTTCTTCAGCTGAATAAAAAGAGCCAATTGGTTTTGTTGGATTTTGGAAAGCTGGATCATTTTTGTCAACTATAACTTGTGTAACGACAGTAACAGCAGTTTTTGCTATTCCTCTTTTTTTCATTATATTCCAAAGAGCTTGTTGAAAATTGTATCCTAATGCTCCTTGAGTATCTGCTCCACATGAATCAAGTGGTACTTCATGTATTTTATTTCTTGCAAGTTCTGATCTTAAAAGTATAAATCCGACTTGTGGTCCATTTCCATGGGTTATGACTACATTATATCCACTTTCTATTATATCAACAATATGTTCGCATGATTCATAGGCTGCTAAATACTGATCATGTACTGATTGTTTTGTCTTGTCTTTTATTAGAGAATTACCTCCAAGGGCGATAACTGCAAGTTTGTTCATTTTTTTTACTCCTTTTAACCTAATTGCTCTCTTATCATTAGACTTAATTCATTTGGCTCTTCGGCATATGCCATGGCTGCTTCTTCAGATATTACACCTTCTTTTAGTTTTTCTATAAATGACTGATTGAATGTTATCATTCCATCTGAAGCTCCTTCTTGAATATATTGGTATATTTCATGATATGAGCTTGTTCTTATTAAACTTGCTATAGTTGGTGTAACATACATAAGTTCAGGAACTAAAATTCTTCTTTCCATATCTATTGAAGGAATTAATTTGTGAGATAATATTCCACATAATGTAGCTGCTAAAGATGTACATATAATCATTCTCTCTGATGGTTGGAACATATCTATAATTCTACTTATAGTTTGTATCGCATTTGAAGAGTGAAGAGTTGATATAACAAGATGTCCAGTTTCTGCAGCTTTTAATGCTTGGCTTATTGTTTCATGGTCTCTAAGTTCTCCTAAAAGTATAACATCTGGGTCTTGTCTTAATACAGCTCTCATACCTTCACTATAACTAACTGTGTCTATTCCAACTTCTCTTTGTGAAATGAGTGATTCTTTATCTTTAAAAACATATTCAATAGGATCTTCAAGAGTTATTATGTGATATTTTGCATTTTGATTTAAATTTTCTACCATAGCAGCCATAGAAGTGGATTTACCACTTCCAGTTGGACCTGTTAAAAGAAATAATCCACTTGTAAATGAAAGAGCTTTATTTATTGATTCTGGAATTCCAAGTTCTTCAAGAGTTGGAATTTCTGTTTTTACAAGCCTCATTGCAGCTGCAAGGGTTCCTTTTTGAAGATATATATTTGTTCTAAATCTTCCTTGTTCTTTTTGAAAGGAAAAATCAAGCTGACCATCTTGTACAAGTTTGGTCTTTTGCTTTTTACTTAAAAGAGGTAACAAAAGTCTCCTTACATCTGTTGCAGTTAGAGGCTCTTCACCTACAGGAACTAATTCTCCTTCTATTCTTATCATTGGTGCAGAACCAACTTTAAGATGCATGTCAGAACCATTATGTTGAGCTTGAAGCATTAAGAGATCTTGCAATTCTGCTTGAAGTTCTGATTTTTGAGGAATTGGAGCAAATATTTTATATTCGTCTTCTTCTTCCGTTACAGCATTTATTGTTGAAGGTGGAGTTTTTCCAGAATTTTTAAATAGAGTTTTTATTTCTTCATCTTTTCTCAAAGAGTCATTTTTTAGATCCTCAATCATTTTTTTCATTTCTTCAAATTGTGCTAATAAATCTTGTTGAGGAAGTTGTGGCATTATTTGATGAGGTTGCGAAAATGGTTGACCTTGACTTACCATTTTTTGTGAATACTGTCTATTTGAAAATTGACTTTGTGCAGTTTGAGTTTTTGGTATTTGATTTGGATATTGTGGATTATATCGTTGTTCATTCATGACCTGTTTATAGCCGTTTTCAGGGATATTTTGATTTCGACTTATTTGCTGTTCTTGTCTAAATTGTTGATTATCAGAATTTCTTCGGTTTGGTTGAAAACTTGATCTGTTTCCTATTTCATGTATATTTCCGAATTTATTCTGTTGATTGTTATTATCGGACATTATAGACCTTCCCTTTCTGCTTTTATATTTT
This sequence comes from uncultured bacterium, assembly GCA_902791745.1. GTDB lineage: Bacteria > Vulcanimicrobiota > CADAWZ01 > CADAWZ01 > CADAWZ01 > CADAWZ01. The sequence continues at coordinate 2,531 of CADAWZ010000027.1, read as the reverse complement.
TATCGGCTTTTTTCTATAACTTTAAATAATTTCTATTATTCGTTTATTTTTCCTATTGAATTTTTTATAATATTATTTCAAATTTGCAAAACGAATTTATTTTATTTGTTTTATTGTAGAAAATTTTGAGTATGTGCAGAAATTTCTGTAAATTTAAAAATGAGCATTTAGTTTTCTGTGTAATACAGCAAACTGAATAGAGCGAAGCGGAGTTGAAGTTAGCGTATTATACAGAAAACTATTTAGAAAAATACAGAACAAATTTTACACACTCAAAATTTTAGTTAAATTTGAAATAAATTTGAAAATTGATATAAACTTTTATTTTTGACAAATTTTTTCTTTGTGATATATTATATAAAAATTAGGAGATTTAAAAAAATGAAAGTTAGAGGACTTATAATTTCTGATACACATTGGTATTCAACTAATGAAATACCAAATTTTCTTTTTGATCTTTTGAAACAGTTTGATTTTATGATTCATGCAGGAGATTGGACTGATTCTGATGCTGTTGATCTCTTTTCTTCTCTTACTTCTCTTTTTGCTGTATTTGGAAATTGTGATATGAGTGATACAAGAAGGAGATTATCGGATTATCTTTCTTTTAGAATTAATGGTTTAAATATTGGATTAAGTCATGGCAGATATAGAAGAGATTCAATTATAAGTGGATTAAATTCTGATTTTAATGATTCTTCTCTGATTATTTTTGGTCATACCCATGTTCCTTTTAAAGAAGAAATAAATGGAAAATGTTTTTTTAATCCTGGAAGTTTTTCATATCCTCGCAACGGTTCAAACAAATCTTATGGTATTTTAACTATTGATGAGAATGGATTTTATTTAGAGCATGTATCATTTTAGATAGAATAGGGAGGGGATAATTGTTATGAAGGCAAAAGTTGTAAATGATTTAATGCAAGACCCACTTTTATATATTGAATTTGAAGATATTCCAGATAGAATTTTATTTGATTGTGGATATATGTTTGGACTTACATTGAGAGAAATTCAAAAAATTTCATCTGTATTTGTTTCCCATACGCATTTTGATCATTTCATGGGCTTTGATCATTTATTAAGAATGTGCATAGAACAAGATAAAACTATAGAATTTTATGGTCCATTGGGATTTATAGATCAAATTGTAGGAAAATTGTCTGGTTATTCTTGGAATCTTTCTGAGAATTTAGATTTAAATTTTAAATGTTTTGAAATAGCTCCTCCTGTTATAAAATCTACACTTTTGAAAGCATGTAATGCATTTAAACTTGAATATATTGAAGAAAAAAAATTTGAGTCATGTATAAAAAGGGGAAATGGCTATTCAATATCTACCTCGGTCATGAATCATAAAATTCCATCATTGGCTTTTTCTATAAAAGAAGATGATTTTTTTAAAGTAAACTCAAATTTGTTTGAAACTTTAAATATAAAGCCTGGTTCATGGCTTGGAAATTTGATAAGAAAAGTTAATAATAATGAAAAAATTACTGAAAATATAGATTTTGGAAATGGAATATCATATTCAGAAGAATTTCTTGCAAAAAAATTGTTATATCTTCAAAAAGGTAAAAAAATTTCATATATTGTTGATACAGCATTTACTGACAATACTTTTAAAGATGGGATAGAACTTATAAAAGATAGTGATGAACTATATTGTGAATGTGCTTTTTTGAATAAAGATTTAGATAAAGCCCAAAGTACATATCATTTAACAGCTAAGCAGGCAGGTATATTGGCAAATCATGGCAATGTAAAAAAGTTATTTCCTATACATCTTTCAAAAAGGTATAACGGGGTTTATAAAGAGATTTTTGAAGAAGTCATGTCGGAATTTCCAAATGTTTTTAGTGCTTATAAGAAGAAAAAATAGATCATTTTTATTATTTTATCAAATAGTTGTATAAAATAATAAAAGAGAGTGTTTGATATATTCATCCCATTTGTTGAACATCTTGTCTTGTGTCTTTGCTTGATCAACAGCTACTGTCTGCTGGATTTCATAAATTTTGTTCTGTGTGTCTTGGATGATTTTCCATTTGTTCCATTCAGCTTTTTCTGATTCAGCCTGCATTGCTAACAATGTTTCTTCAGATTTGATCTGATCGTTGTTTTGGAACTGTAACATCATATAGCTTGAAGATAATGAGCCAAAATTTCCGTTCATCATTGATGTTGACATAATTGTAATCTCCCTTCGAAATTTTAATTAAACTTGTTTATATTATCACACAATAAACCCAAAGTGTCAATAGTTATTTGAAAAAAAAATGAAAAATTAAGCCAATACCGACTATAGGCAAAACAGATGTAGTGCCAATAGTTATTTAAAAAAGATGAAAAATTAAGTCTTAAAAGAGAATAAAAAAAGAGAGATTTCAAACTTTGAAACCTCTCTGAAATTGCTAAATATTTTTAATTACTGTTTGATATATTCATCCCATTTGTTGAACATCTTGTCTTGTGTCTTTGCTTGATCAACAGCTACTGTCTGCTGGATTTCATAAATTTTGTTCTGTGTG
>CADAWZ010000026.1 GCA_902791745.1 uncultured bacterium | reverse complement strand
CAAAAGAGTATATAAATCAAAAAGTTAAAATTGATTTTACAAATGCAAATGAAATAGAAACAGCAGATGTTGAAAGTTTTCTATTTCAAGCTGGATATTTAACAATCAAGGAAAAAAAAGGAAATGTAATAATTCTCGACTATCCAAATGAAGAAGTGCGTTGCTCGATGTATTCTTTATTTCTTGAAAATTTTTACAATATAAAAGAATATGCTGTATTTAGTGATGATATTTGGGAAGCATTAGAAGAAGAAAATATAAATAAAATCGTTCAAACTTTCAATAAGGGATTAAAAGGGATTCCTTATGATGATTATAAAAATCGAGATGAATATTGGTATCGTTCTTTATTCTTAATGTTACTTAGTGTTGCAAAAATCATATATTTTGCCGAAGTTCATACATATCAAGGGCGTTCTGGTGTGGTAATTGTTTTTGAAGATAAAATCATAGTTATTGAATTTAAATTTGCAAAAGAATCAAAAGATGTCCCAACAAAAAAGAAAGAAGGCGAGGATCAAATAAAAGACAGAGATTATGCCTCACCATATGCAAATAGTAACAAAAAAATAATTACAGCCGTTTTTGTAGCAGATGACAAAAAAAGACAGATTGTGATGTAAGAAACAAGAAAAAATAACAAAATGAAAAGAATATTTATACTCTTCACAATAACTTTATTAACACTATTTATATTTGCACCTAATTCTTATGCTAAATATCTAACTGCTGAAAAATTCACAAAAATTGTAGAAAAATATAATTTTAAACTAAATGAAAAAGAAATCTCTGAAGATGAAAAAAAAGAATTAAAAAATAATGGTATGATTTCTTATGTGGAAGCAATGAAAGAAAATGTTTGTGCAAAAAATGGAAAATCAGATTTTGTAATTGATTTAAATTTCTTGGAATTTGACAATGAAGAAAATGCAATAAAAAGTTATAATAGATACAAAGATAATATTAAACATAATTTTCTTATTGATTTCATTGAAGATGATACAATTAGAAATAGCTTTTGCACAGAAAGTATAAGTCAAAAATTTGATGGTGCCAAAGTTTGTGAACTAATAAATCCGTTGGCACATAGACACGATTTATACATGGTAACAAGTATTATACAAAAAAATGATATTTTAATTATCAATACGCTTGTATTATTTGAAATAAAAATTGAAGATACAAAACCAGAAAAATTACAACAAAGAGATGAAATCAAAGAAATACAAGAACTAAACGAAGAATTTGCAAAAGAATTCTATTAACTCGGTAATTAGCACGAAAGTTGCTCCTTCAAATTATTTTTAACAGTCGACTCAATAAAAATAGCTCCAACAAAAAAACATCGCTTAGTAGATTGAACTGAGCGATGTTTTTTATTTATATTTTATTTTTCTGTTTCACAATTTTTTTTGGCTCTTATCATAGCCATAAGTCTAATACTTTCTTTTTTTAAGTTCTCTTCAGTAACTACATTTATATTTCTATTTATTATTCTGATATCGGCTAAATCTTTTTTTATAGCCTTTTTTATTCTCAATGCACTCATTTTTCCGAACACCCTTTTTAAAATATTACTCTACTATTATAACACATAAATTATGATTTTGTCAAAATTATTCTCCAATATATGTTCCACCAAAAGCAGAAGTTGACTCACCATCAAAATTTGGAAAATCTCTTTTCGAATTATTTTCAAATCTTCCTGTAGGCTCTATATCATCTCTTGAGTTCTTAAAAGAAGATGAAGAAGAATTATTACCACTTCCCTGAATGACAAAATCAAGACCATCACCTGTTGAATTTGCAAATGCTCTTATATCATATTTATAATTTTCGCCAATTTCAATTTGAAGCATCTGCTCTGCAAGTGGTTTTGTCAAATAATTTTGTACAGCACGCTTTAATGGACGAGCACCATAAGCTCTATTATAACCCTTATCAAGGAACAAATCTATTGCACTTTCATCAAATGTCAATGTGATTCCTTTGTCCTTAACTCTCTTGACAATGTCTGCAACAGTTATATCAACAATTCCCTTCAAAGCCTCTTTTTCAAGTGGATTGAATAGAATAATTTCATCAATTCTGTTTATAAACTCAGGTCTAAAATGCTTTCTGAGTTCTCTCATTACTTGTTCTCTAACTTCTTCATTTCTGCTATCAACAAGAACAGAATTTCCATTTTCATCGACTTTACTTGAACCAATATTAGAAGTAAGAATGATTATTGTATTTGTAAAATTAACTGTTCTACCCTTAGAATCTGTAAGCCTTCCATCGTCAAATACTTGCAAGAATAGATCAAAAACTTCAGGATGTGCTTTTTCAACTTCATCTAAAAGAACTACAGAATAAGGTTTTGCTCTGACAGAACTTGTGAGTTGTCCATCCTCTTCATGACCAACATATCCAGGAGGTGAACCTATCAAACGAGCAATAGCATGTTTTTCCATAAATTCGGACATGTCAAGCCTTATCATCTCTTTTTCACTGCCAAACAAGAAATCAGCAAGTGCTTTAGCAAGTTCTGTTTTTCCTACACCAGTAGGTCCTAAAAATAGGAATATTCCACCAGGTCTATTTGGATTACTCAATCCCATTCTAACCATTCTTATTGTCTTAGCAACAGTTGTAACAGCTTCATCTTGACCTATTACCCTATTTTTAAGATGTTCTTCTAATTTTAATAATCTCTCTTTTTCCTCACCTGTCATTTTTGAAACAGGAATTCCTGTCCAAAGTGAAACAACTTCAGCAATAGCCTCTTCTTTTACTTCAACTTTGCTGTTAGAATCACCAGAAGCAGCAACAGCCATTTTAACTTTTGCAGCCGCTTCATCGATTAAATCTATAGCCTTATCAGGCAAATTTCTATCAGGAAGATAACGCACAGACAATTTTATTGCAGACAAAAGTGCTTTATCATCAAAATAAACACCATGATGTTTTTCATATTTACTCTTGATACCTTGCAATATTTTATATGTATCATCTTCTGATGGTTCACATATATAAACAGGTTGAAATCTTCTTTCAAGTGCAGGGTCTTTTTCTATATATTTTCTATATTCGTCTGTTGTAGTTGCTCCAATTATTGGAAATTCACCTCTTGCAAGCATTGGTTTTAATATATTGCTTGCATCCATGCCACCGCTTGAATCACCAGCTCCAACTATTGTATGAAGTTCATCAATAAAAACAATTATATTTGGATTGCTTGATACTTCTTTCATTATAGCCTGAAGTCTTTCTTCAAACTCTCCTCTATGTTTAGCTCCTGCAACTAAATTTGTCATAGGAAGATCCATTATTATTTTATCTTTTATTGAATCAGGAACTTTCCCAGAAGCAATTCTCTGAGCGAGACCAAAAACAACCGCAGTTTTTCCAACACCTGCTTCTCCTGTCAAAACTGGATTATTTTTACCCTTTCTTGAAATAACTTGAAGAATTCGCAATATCTCTTCATCTCTTCCAACCACAGGATCTACTTTTCCAGTTTTTACAACTTCAATAATATTTCTTGCATATTTGTCAAGAAGTGGAGTTTTTGAATTACCCTTTCCAGATGCTGATTTTGGATTATCCGTATTTGAAACACTTTTATTGGAGGAATTAGAAGAAGAACTTGAAGAAGAAACACTTCCCATATTTTCTCCCCTAAAAGAGCCTCCTTTACAAGCATTTTCAATACTCGATAACAACTCTGAAGGAGAAATACCTAACTGTTCAAGCGAAATAGGAAAAACTCCCTTTCCTTCTCTTAGAACAGCTATTAAAAAATGAACAGGTTCTATTTTATATGCTCTCAAAGCCAATGCCACATTTTCAGCTTGCTTAATAACTCTCTTACAACGAGGAGTTTCAGGTTGATGTGAAAAAGCTCTATCCCCTGGTGTACCAACTGCTTTTACAGTATCAGGCAATGCTTCTACATCTACTCCACTTCCAGCAATAGAACCACGCAAAGTGCCATCAACTTCAAGACTTGCAAGAGCTATATGTTCTGCTCCCAAATAAAAATGTTCTAAATTCCTGCTTATCCTTTTAGCAACTTCTAAAATATCAGATGCTTTTTCATCATATCTTAAAGGCATTAAAAGAACCTCCAAAAAAAATTTGAATACTATTATCAATTTAATAAGTCAAAAATTACCATAAAAAAATAATTTAAGTATTCAAAAACATATTATAAAAAAAATTAAAACCCAATTCAAAAGCAAAATATCTCTGAATCAGGTTGATAATTTCAACAAAAAACTAAAGAGTACCAACTACTCCTTCATTTCTCAAATCTCTATTTAACATCATAGCCTTATTTATCAATTCATTTCCCTGTTGTATCATAGCAAAACCATTATCTATATGAGAAATATCATCATCATCAACATAGAGATAAATTTCAGTAAGTCCACCTTCCCAAAGTTGCATTCCTTCATATCCTGCATTTACTTCATCTGGTGCTGACTCCAAATAATTCTCTGAATCAACAGTTTCATATATGCCAGAAGATAAATCTACCAAATGATAATAAGTAGAAGATATGTAATTACCGAAAACCTCTTTAGTTATAGAACCAGCTTTCATGGAATCACAGTATTGTTTTACAGCATCCATACGACCAGTTTCTTGTTTTGGTGATTGAACAACATTGTAAAAACTTGAAGGAGGAAGTTTAGCGTTGCAATAAAGGCAATATCCACTCGTATTGTCAACATTGTCCATACCACATTTCATACAAAGCATCAAATAAAACCACCTTAATTATAATATTTTCCATACAAATATGACAATTCAATCATCCAAGGATGGAAAGTAATATGAAATTGCCTTTTAATAAACAAACAAACAGTAATTTCAATATATTTATCAAAAAAATTAAACTGTGAATCAAAAAGAGTCAAATCAATATAATGACATATCTCATGATATTTAGCAATTAAGCAAAAAACTTCAAAATCAATGTCAGTACATAAAAATTTATACAAAAATAAATATATTTCCTGCAATGATTTAAGATAAAGAATAATTTTTCTTTCTTCTAAAATAAGTTGTGAAAAAATTGTTAAAAATCCTAAATAGGGAGAATCACAGGAATATTCAATAGATAAATCTAACTCTTTTATCAATAATTCAATATCTTTACTATTAAATATATCACATATTAAATCTACTCTGTCAAGGATTTTTTTAAAAATAAAATCATCAAATTTAAGTCCTAAAAATTCACAATGAATTTTAGTAACTTCTTTTAGCTCCATATTTAAAAAATCTTCAGGAAAAGAATACTCATCAAAGAGCGATGACAGAGATTTTTTCTTCATCTGAAAATTCCTCTAATTCTTTATTTACCATAGACAAAATACGGTCTTCAGCTCCAATAGATGAATAATCAAAAATTTTATGCTTAACTACTACAAAAATACCTTTAGTAATAGCCCCTGCATCTCCATATTCTCTATGTTTTTCTAAAATCTCTGTAATTTTATTAGAAGCTGTTTTTTTGTCAGTTTCATAAAAACTTCCATTAGGAATCTGTTGTCTTATCGTGCCTTTAGAATCGACAATAGCAATTAAAATTTTCTTTGTAGAGAATAATCCAAAAAAGACCTTTGAAATTTTTGTTACTTTATAAATTCTATAAAAATCATTTTTAAATAAAAGTTCAGAAGATATATTTTCTGTTCCAAAATATTTTTTAACAGTCTCATCAATTTCTTCAGGTTTCAAATCTTGTGCAAGATCTCTTGATTGAAATTCAATAGACCCAGAGGCTACAGCTCTAACTATATTTTTTTGAGAATCAACTTCAACCAAGACATCTACACTTTCTGGAACTGCTCCCATTTTTATAACGGCATCTTGAGCTGATTTTTTTACATCTTCAATATCCTTCGGAGTAGGATTAAAAATATTTTTTTCAACAGTTTCTCTTATCATAGCCATTGCGGCACCTATTGCAGATACTACTTCACTGTGTTCAGAAGTTTTGTATTCCATTTTCATTGTCTCGGCAACATAAGGAACAACTGCAGATGTTCCCCCACCTCCACCGATCAAAATTACTTTCCTACCCTCAAAATCATAGTCTTTAAGGAGTTCAGTTACGACATCACAAACAGGTTTTGAAGCCTTTTTCATTATATCATGGGCTATATTTTCAGATGTTTTATTAAAAAATTTTTCAAGTGATTTGAATCCTTTTTTTATTGAATCAATATTTCCAAAAGCATAATCTTTTTCAGTAACATAACCAAGCAAATTAGAGGCACAAGTCAATGTAATTGCAAATTTATCTCCCTTTTCATTTTCAAGTGCCAAATATTCATCACTATCATTGTCTAAAGGTTTTATCAATATTGGCTTTAAATTATTTCCCAATTTTTCTATTGATGTAAAAGCCAAATATGGCAATCCAGCAATATGAGCACTACGAGGACCTACCGATTCTATTTTATTATTTTTTACCTTTACCATAGAACCGCCTGCAATTCCAACAGTTCTACAATCAAGAGTTTTCATATAGGTTATATGACCACCAATGACAGCACTTCTTATCATCGATCTACCAGATTTTATGGCAGTAATATCAGTACTCGTTCCACCAGTTTCAAGAAAAATAGCATCTGTTGCACGAACATAAGCAAGGGCGGCAGCAATCCCTGCAGCAGGACCTGACAAAAGTGTTAAAAGCGGTCTTTTTCTCATTTCATCAATAGACATAACACCGCCATCACTTCTCATAACCATCAAATTTGAATTATTACCTTTGGCAAGTCCCTTTTCTGTCATGTTAGCTGTTTCAACCATTTTTGGCAAAATACTTGCATTTATAACAGCTGTTTTTGTTCTCGCACGAAGTCCATAAAGTCCAGACATCTCATGTGTCCCACATGATTGAAATCCTTTTATAGAAGCCTGTTCCTTTATCAAAATTTCTTTTGTAGGATCATCAACACTAAACGGAGCTGCTGCAACTATACAATCACAATTATTTTTTTTGCAATCTTCAAGGGATTTAACAACATCATTTTTAAAATTTTCCTCTGAATCAACAAAAAAGAAAGAAGAAGATATATACTTTTTAGGTGAAACTTCTATTTGTGGAATATCTGCATCAATTTTAACTTTAAGTCCTTCAGCTCCATGACCTGTTGCAATTATACCAACTTTTGCTACATCACCCTCAAGAAGAGCATTAGTTGCCTGTGTGGTGCTGTGAGCTATAAAAATAATCTCACAAGACTTATCAAGTTTTGCCTTTATATCATCAAAAACCTTTACTACACCAGCTGAAACACCTTCTTTAGCATTATGTGTTGTAGGTGTCACAGCATAAGCAATTATTTCAAGTGTTTTATTATCAATGGCAACAGCATGGGTAAATGTTCCCCCAACATCTATTCCAATTCTAACTTTTTTCATCTATCCCCCTAAAAATGCAAAACACCACATAGCAAATCTATGTAGTGCTTTAACAAACTCAAAAAAAACTAAATATTTTCTCTCTGTCTTGCAAAAGATTTTAAATCATCTTCCAATTTCAATGATTTCTTACTCTGAGGAATTTCTCGTGTTCTTTCTATTGTGTTTAAAAGTCCAAATCTATTATTTTCTTTATTTACAGAAGAACTATTAACATCCAATTCCAATCTTTCTATTTTTTCCCTCTTAGGCTCAACATTATTTATATTTTCGGATAATTTTTTTTCATTGCTAAAATCAAAATTATTTGTTGGCTCAAGTTTTCTTTCTTTATCTATTGCAAAATATTTTATAGAAGATTGAGTTGCTTTTTTATTAGTATCATCTAAATTTTTCTGATAGTTATTAATTTTCTGTACAATATCACTTTTTGTTCCAAGAATATTTACTTCAGGTTCTTTTTTATCCAATAAAAAATCAAAAGAAGGCTTTATAGAAATATCTGCAGTTGGTAAACCACTTGTTCCAAGAGTCGATTTATTAACTTTTGAAGTCAAAAACGGTTTCTTTATATCCTCTTCTTTTACAAGTGCTTCAGCTTTAGGCAATCCAGTTATATCATTATGTGTTTCAGTAATAACTAAAGGCTTTGAGCCACTTTTTATTTCTTCCTGCAAAATCGCTTCAGCCTTAGCTCCAAGTTCATCTTTAGCTTTAATAGCTTTTTTTATCTCTATTTCTTTTTCTTCTTCTTTTAATTCATTTTCATGTCTCTCTTTAGCAAATTGATTTACTAAAACCCAACCAGCAGATTCAATCATTCCAATGCTTATCGTAGGAGCTACAACCTGACCCAACCCTGGAATAATTTTAGAAGCCTCTTTGGCAAGCATTCTAATAGGATATTTTAAAAGAAGTCTTTTAAGTATACCAGTTACTAAACTAATAGCAACATTTTTATCAAGTGGTTTATCATTAAAAATTTGAGATAAGGCTATCGCCATAGTCGTCATAGTACCAACATCTGCCGCAAAACCAAGTCCTGGGACTGGAACAGCATTACCTGCTCCGACTAATAAAGCATGAGTATGAATTACAACATGACATTTTTTCTTTTCATCTTCAGTAATAAACTGAACATCTTTTTCGCCAAATAATTCTTCTTTTTTCTTTTTATTTTTATCTTTTTTAGCCATATCAATTCACTTACTTATTTTCTAATATTACCTGTTTTAAATCTTCTGTAATCAAATATCTTGCAAAAACTTTTTTTGTATTTAAATTTATAGCCTTTGCAGAATAATACATAATTGATCCTCTTTTAACTTTGTCTGAAGCAAGTTCAATCTTATAAGGTCTATTTACCTTTGTTAAACTTGTCATAGGTGGTGGGAGTGTCTCAAGAAATGCAGCAGCCATTGGCTGTGTTAACTCAAAATCACCATATGCAAATGTATATGTTCCTTCAAAATCTTTTGGGAAAAATCCAGAACAAACAACATTTATCTTATCACCGTCAAAAGCAAATTCTAATTTTTTTGTTTCAAGATCGAGTACACCTGTTATTTTGCCATCTTTTTTATTTATTGTAGCAAAATTTGAATATCTTGTAACCTTAGGAGTTTGAGTTTCACTGCCTCTCATAACATCAAAATAAAATATAAATTGATCCCCTTGAATATCTTTATTGTGCATTTGCTTAATTTGAAGTCTACCGTTTGTGTATTCTGTACTTCCGTCAAGAATATAATTACCACATTTTACAACATCTACATCTGCAGCAAAAGCAACTGAACAGCAAAGCAAAAACAAAAATAAAAATGAAGTAACAATTTTTTTCATTCTTTTAATCCTCCAAAATTTCACCATCTTCAACATCATCTGACATATTTTCTATATTATCAGAAATATTACTCCAAATATAATTAATTCCCATTGGAATATTTGGAACAACTATTTCTATATCCAACATTTTTGCTAATTCACTGAAAAAAAATAAAGTCTCCTGATTTTTTGCAAACAAAATTTTAGGAATTTGTTTAAGATTTTTCATCTGTAACAAAAATTCATCTGCAAACACAACTTTACCTTTTTTTTCTGCCATTTTAAAAACTATAGGCTCACCAGTAGCATGATTTATAATAATTAATAAATCATCAAAAACAATTTCTTTTGGTTCATTCTCTTCAATAGGAGAAGGGAATGGAAAACAATAAAATCCTATCTCCCAAATACCAGCCTTTTTGCATTCACCAACATAATCCAAGACATTCTTTGAATTTTCTGGCTTAAAAATTTGATAATTGATAGTTATCTTATCCAAAACTGTATTTTTTACTTCCATAGTTTTATTGGATTCAGAATAAAGTAATTCAATTATATTTGGCTCTTTTATTTTATCTATTTTATTTACAAAACCTTTTATATTTTCTTCTGCAAAAACAAGTGCATTTACAATAAATTTGAACAGATTAGCATCATCATTTGAAATGTCTTCTATATATTTTTGCGGTTTTATTTTTCTAATAAAAGGATATCTGTTATATATTGGACCAGTAAACTTTATACCAGCTTTTTTTAATTCACGTACTTCAAAATCTGTAAATATAGAATCTGAATCAAAATTCAAAACCAAAGCATCTAATTTAAATTCAAAATCTGGTTCAACATCAGCTCTTTCTATAAGCATAAAATTATTTAAAAATGCTTCATCATTAGATATATATAAATCAGCAGCACTATCAAAACCACAAAAACAGTAAATTTTTCTATTGTTATCTATATCATTTACAAGAATCAATCTTCTATTTTCTTGCAAAATTTTTTTATAAATAGATAACTTTTTATATTTCAAAGCATTTCTAATAACATCTATAGAGGTCCAGCGTCTGACTTCTTCAATATAATCGCTCATTTAGTAATCCACCTTTCTATTATTTTATTTAAATTCTTCTATTATTATAAAAAAACCTTGAAGAAAAAGGAAAAAGAGAAAAAAAAATAAAGTTATTCAAAGAACACAAAAACAGCGAGGTAAAAAATGAGCATAGAAGATATAAAACAACAACAAGAAAAATGGGAAAATTCTGTTCAAAAAACACTTGAAAAACACCCTGAAAGAAAAACTTTTGAAGAAAAAAGATTGTACACACCAACTGACATAGAGAATCTTGACTATATAGAAGACATCGGATTCCCAGGTGAATATCCTTATACAAGAGGAGTCCAGCCAACAATGTATAGAGGCAGACTCTGGACAATGAGACAATATGCAGGTTTTGCAACTGCAGAGGAATCTAACAAGAGATACAAATATCTTCTTGAACAGGGTCAAACTGGTCTTTCATGTGCATTTGATCTTCCAACCCAGATAGGTTATGATTCAGATGATCCAATTTCAGAAGGTGAAGTTGGAAAAGTAGGAGTAGCTATAGACAGCTTGAGAGACATGGAAATACTATTTGATGGAATAGATTTAAGCAAAGTCTCAACATCAATGACAATAAACGCTCCTGCTTCTGTACTTCTTGCAATGTACATAGCTGTTGCAGAAAAACAGGGAAATCCATCAACATCTCTTAGTGGTACAATTCAAAATGACATATTAAAAGAATATGCTGCAAGAGGAACATATATATTTCCTCCAAAACCTTCCATGAGGTTGATAACAGATATATTTGCATATTGTTCAAAAAATGTTCCTCTTTGGAATACAATAAGTATTTCAGGATACCACATAAGAGAAGCAGGGTCAACAGCATCCCAAGAAATAGCATTTACTATTGCAGACGGAATCGCCTATGTAAAAGCTGCAATAAAAGCAGGTCTCGATGTCGATACATTTGCTGGCAGACTTTCATTTTTTTGGAATGCTCATAACAATGTTCTTGAAGAAGTCGGGAAATTCAGAGCAGCAAGAAGAATTTGGGCAAGAATAATGAAAGAAAAATTCAATGCCAAAAGCTCAAAATCAATGAAATTGAGATTCCACACTCAGACAGCAGGGTCAATGCTCACAGCTCAACAACCAGACAACAACATAGTAAGAGTAACACTTCAGACAGTGGCTGCAGTATTGGGTGGCACACAATCACTTCATACAAATTCAAGAGACGAAGCCCTTGCACTTCCAACAGAAGAATCAGTAAGAACAGCACTTAGAACTCAACAAATTGTAGCTTATGAGTCAGGTCTTGCAGACGTAATCGATCCACTTGCAGGCTCATATTATGTAGAAGCTATTACAGACAAAATCGAAAAAGAAGCCCTCGAATATATTGATAAAATCGAAAAAATGGGCGGTGCTGTAGAGGCAATCGAAGCTGGATATATCCAAAAAGAAATCCAAGACAGTGCTTATAAATGGCAAAAAGAAGTAGAAAATAACGATAGAATTATCGTAGGTGTAAATAAATTCCAAATTGAAGAGCCACCTGTCAAAAATCTTTTGAGGATTGATGCCTCAGCAGGAGAACTTCAAAAGGAGAAACTTGCTAAATTGAGAGCTGAAAGAGACAACGAGGCTGTTAAAATTTCTCTTGAAGAACTTCGTAGTGCTTGTAGTGATGAAAATGTAAATCTCATGCCTGTTATATTGAAATGTGTAAAAACTTATGCAACACTCGGAGAAATTTGCAGAGTCATGAGAGATGTATTTGGGGAATATGAGCCACATACAAATATATAGTTATTGTACATAAATCAATTTTTGTAAATTTTGTGTTTCTGAGTTTATTATGTGCTTACGCCAATTTTTGGATATAATACACTCACTTAGACAGTTTTTTCGCCAATTAAGAGCTTTTTGATTATATTTACTATGAAAAAAACTGATGCGTTCGTTTTATTATATCGCACAAAATTGGCTATTTGAAAATTTTTCATATTTTTACAAAAATTGATTTTCTTTAAAAAAATATTGACAGAAGAGACATTATTAACAGCTAAGGACTAAAAAAAGGAGATAATTATGAAAAAAATAAAAGTAATCGTTGCAAAACCTGGTCTTGATGGTCATGACAGAGGTGCAAAAGTAATTGCAAGAGCATTGAGAGATGCAGGATTTGAAGTAATATATACAGGCATAAGACAGACACCTGAAGACATAGCTATAATTGCTCAAGAAGAAGATGCAGATGTGATAGCTATGAGCCTTTTATCAGGAGCTCACAATACACTATTTCCAAAAGTAGTAGAACTCCTAAAAGAAAAAGGTCTTGGTGATAGACTTGTTGTAGGTGGTGGAGTTATTCCTGAAAGCGACATTCCATTTTTGAAAGAAAAAGGAGTAAAAGCAATATTTACACCTGGTTCAAAAACTGAAGAACTTATCAATTTCATAAAAGAAAATGTAAAATGTGATGAAGAATAATCCTGAATTTATAATAAATGGGATATTGTCAGGTGATAGGGCTGTTCTTGCAAGAGGAATAACTATTGTTGAGAACAGCCTATATGGTGCTGAAGAGATAATATCCAAAATAGAAGAAAAAACTGGGCATGCTTTTATACTTGGAATAACAGGACCACCTGGAGCAGGAAAAAGTACATTTACTTCATCTTTTGTTACAGAACTCAGAAAACAAAACTTAAAAATAGGAATAATCGCTGTCGATCCTTCAAGTCCATTTACAGGTGGAGCTGTTTTAGGCGACAGAATAAGAATGAGAGTTCACACAAAAGATGAAAATGTATTTATGAGAAGCCTTGGATCACGAGGAGCTTTGGGAGGTCTTTCACTAAAGACATCGAGAATAGTATCACTTATGGACGCTTTTGGAATGGATGTAATAATTGTCGAAACTGTCGGAGTTGGACAATCTGAAACAGAAATTTCAAAAACAGCAGATATGACAGCAGTAATATTGGCACCAGGATTTGGAGATGACATACAGGCATTAAAAGCAGGAATTCTTGAAATTGCCGATATTTTCATAGTCAATAAAAGCGATTTAGCTGGAGCAGATAAACTTGAACTTGAATTAAAGCAAACTTTAAAATTAAATTACACGGACACATCAATTCCAGTAATAAAATGTTGTAGCACAAGAGATGATGATTTTGCAAATATCTATTCAGAAATAAAAAAGAGAGTTGATTATTTCAAACAAGAAAAAATTCTCGATGAAAGAAGACTTAATAGAAAAAGAAGAGATATTTATGATCTCATAAAAAGTGAAATCGAAAGAATCACTGAAGAAAAAATAACAAAATTAGGTGGTATTGATTCAATTTTGAATATGACAGACGGAAAAGTATATCTGACAGAAGAGCTAAAAAACTTGATAAAGATGTAACCCATAAAAAAAGTTCCAGTCGAGTAATATAACTCAACTGGAACTTTTTCATTTAGTCGTTATAGTTGTTTCTCAAAAATTTGATTTCTTTTGCATAGCCGTCGAGGTTATTTGGAGTTTCTAAAATAAATGGAAGATCTCGCAATTTTGGATGGTTTATTATTCGAATTATAGCATCATTTCCAATATGTCCCATTCCAATTAATTCATGCCTATCTTTATGTGCAGAACATGGATTTTTGCTGTCATTCAAATGGAGAGCTTTAAGTCTGCCTATACCAATTATCTTATCAAATTCTTCCAAGACACCATCTAAATTATTCACAATGTCATAACCTGCATCCCAAACATGGCAAGTATCAAAACAGACACCTAATTTTTCTTTCAGCTCTACCCTATCAATTATTTGTTTCAATTCTTCAAAAGTTCTGCCGACTTCAGAACCTTTTCCAGACATAGTCTCAAGAAGAACAGTTGTTGTCTGATTTTCTTTCAAAACTTTATTCAACATTTGGCAGATAAAATCAATTCCAATTTCTGTTCCCTGCTTTACATGACTACCTGGATGAAAATTATAATAGTTATTTGGAGTGTATTCCATTCTCTCCAAATCTTCACTCATTGTTCTAATTGCAAAATCCCTTATCGAAGGATCAGCAGAACAGGCATTTAAAGTATATGGTGAATGTGCAACAAGTTTAGCAAAATTATGTCTTTCTGCCATTTCCAAAAAAGAATTTACATCATCTTGTTTTATGGCTTTTGCACTTCCACCTCGTGGATTTCTTGTAAAAAACGCAAATGTATTTGCATTTATCTCAACAGCTGTATTTGCCATGTCAACATATCCCTGAGAAAATGACAAATGGCAACCTATTTTTAATTTCATCGACATCTTCTGTGCCTACTTTCTATATTGTCCTATCATGAGCAACATCGCCTTCAAATTCTTTTTTTTCAAATTGCATATCTGCAAAATCGGCAATTTTATCTTTTTTACCTAAAACAAGAAGACTATATCCTGGTTTTATTACATCATCAGGTCTTGCAGGTTCTGGATTTCCTTGTCCTTTATCTATTGTCAAAACACTAAGATCAAATCTCTTTCTAAAGTCCATATCTTGTAAAGTTTTTCCAAGATATTTAAAAGATTTAGAGATAACAATATTTGAAATAACACTCTTGTTTATATTTTTTGCTGTTTTGACAGAATCAGAAACCAAAGAATCTGGATCAGAATTACTTTGAGCTTCAACAATATTTCTAATATTTTGATTGGAAACATTTGAAAGCCTCAAAATTCTGGAAAGCATTTCAAAAGATGTCTCTTTTTCATCAGATATTGCATAAGTAGCACCTGCATGAATTAAATCTTTTATAGAAGACTCAAATCTTGCCCTAACAAGAAGATTTATATCTTTGTTCAAATTGCGAATCTGTTCAGTCATCTCTTCTGTTCTACTATTTCCTGGAATCGTTATTGCAGCAACAGATGCTTTTTCTATTTTTGCAAATTCTAAAACAGATTCTTGTGTTGCATCACCATAAAAAATAGGTACTCCTTTTTCCTGTTCCCTTTTTACAGTGTCTGGATTTGATTCAATAACACAATATTTAAGACCTGCCATTTTTGCTCCAAATGCAACTCTTCTTCCTACTACTCCAAAACCGATTATTACGACATGACCAGAAAGTTCTTCTTCTGTTTGAGAATCTTCAGTAACATCATTTAATTTAAATATTTTAGCAAACATATCATAAATCTTAGGAGCATATTGAAGTATAAAAGGAGTAAAAATCATGGTCATTATTGCAATTCCCAAAAGATAATTTAGTTGATGTTCATTTATAACTCCAAGACTATTATACCCCATATTAAACAACACAAAAGAAAATTCTCCTATTTGGCAAATCGCCAATCCAGCTAAAAAAGCAACTCTAAGAGGATATTTTAAAACATATACAGCTAATCCGCCTATAATAGATTTTATAATGAGTACAAGAAGAGCAAATACAATTATTATCAATAAATTGTTCATTGCAAAATCCCAATCGAGCATAATTCCAATTGAAACAAAGAAAATACTTGTAAATAAATCTTTAAAAGGCATTATTCCGCCCATAGCCCTATGATTGTAAGGTGATTCTGCAATCAAAAGACCTGCAATAAATGCTCCAAGTGCAAGTGATATCTGTAAAGAACCACATACTGCAACAAATGTGAAGAATATAAACATAACTGACAATATAAATAGTTCTCTACTCTGAGTTTTTGCTACATGATATAGTAATTTTGGAATTACCCATTTATAGCAGACAAAAGAAAAAATAAGAAGAATCAAAAGATTTTTTCCTAAATTTAGAAGCATTTGCGATGTAGATAGTCCACCTGTATTTTCTCCCAATAATGGAAATAAAATGACCATGAGAACAGAGGCAATATCTTGATAAATCAGTATTGTAACACTTATTCTACCATAAGGCAGGCTTATATCGCCATTTTTCTGTAAAAATGAAAGAACAAGTGCAGTACTGCTCAAAGAAATAACACAACCATAGAAAATAGAAGCCTGAATTGTCTGTTTAAAAAAATAGTAAAAAATAGATCCAACAACTAATATTGTAAGTCCTACTTGCAGCGTTCCACCTATCAAAAGAGGCTTTCGCAGTTCTTTTAATTGTTTAAAGGAAGATTCAAGACCAATAGTAAACATAAGACATATTACACCAAAATCCGCTAAAAGTTTGATTCTTTCCTGATCCATAATCTTGAAAAACTCTGCAGAAGGATTTATAATAATTCCTGCGAACAAAAAACCGACAATCACAGGAATTTTTAATTTTCTACAAATTAAAACAACTGGTATTGCAAGGACAGAAATTATTATAAGCTCTGTAAATATTTTGTAATCCATAAAAAAACACCCCAAAATTATTTATATCTGAAATATATATTATTCATTAATTTAATTTTTCAATCCTTTAAATAACGGAGGAAAAAAATGCAAAAAGCTATAATATTATTAAGTGGTGGACTTGATTCAACAACAGTTTCAGCTATTGCAAAAAATAAAAATTACGAATTGTATGGACTTTCATTTGACTATGGTCAAAGACATAAAAGTGAGCTTGAAGTAGCTAAAAAAACAGCTAAAAAATTTGGCTTTAAAGAACATAAAATCATAAAATCTGGAGTTGGTCAACTCGGAGGAAGTGCATTAACTACAGATATAGCAGTTCCTAAAAACAAAAAAATTGAAGACATAGGAAAAGAAATTCCTATTACTTATGTTCCTGCACGAAATGTAATATTTCTATCTTATGCTCTTGGATATGCCGAAACGATAAATTGTTTTGATATTTTCATTGGTGTAAATTCTGTTGATTTCAGTGGTTATCCAGATTGCACACCAGAATTTATAAAAGCATTTGAAAACATGGCAAACATATCTGCAAGCATTGTCAAAAAGACAGGGAACAAAATAAAAATACATTCCCCTCTTGAAAAGATGACAAAAAAAGAAATAATACAAGCAGGAATAAATTTAGGTGTTGATTATGCTGAAACAATAACATGTTATGATTATGATCCTAATTTAGGAGCTTGTGGTACATGTGAATCATGCAAACTTAGATTAAATGGGTTTAAAGAAGCAGGAATAAAAGATCCTGCTAAATATAGAATTGAGATATACTAAAAAAAAATATAAAGGAGAGCGTTTAAATGATAGACACTCTTAGTAAAGTGGTTTTCAAAAAGTTTGTTACTGAACTTTTTGGATTTCTAAAAAAACATTATGT
This sequence comes from uncultured bacterium, assembly GCA_902791745.1. GTDB lineage: Bacteria > Vulcanimicrobiota > CADAWZ01 > CADAWZ01 > CADAWZ01 > CADAWZ01. The sequence goes on along the minus strand of CADAWZ010000026.1, from coordinate 1,499 downwards.
ACATGACGACTGTGAAAAATATATGACAGAGGTAGGACTCCAAATTGGAAGATTAATTTCTTTAGAATTTGGAATTGGAGAAGGTATAAATAAATTTAGACAAATACTTGACAATATTTCAGAATTTCTCGATTGCAAAAGTGAAGCAACTGACATAGAAGATAATTCACTAAATATAATAATAGTCCCAACAGCTTTAGCTAATGATGATATATTTGAAATTTCATTTTTAGAAGGCCTTATTTCTGCAATAGGTGCAGAATCATTTTCAAGATGTCTCGTTGTACCAGAATCAAGTGATGAAAATTCCTTTTTATTTTTTGTACGCATAGATCCTGAAGATGACGAAGAAAATTGTGTAAGTCAAAAAAGCATGGAAAAACTTAGTTTAGACCTTTTAAAAATTGTCTCTGACAAAATATCAGGATTACAGAAGAAGATAAATTCACTTGAGTATGCCTCAAATGGAAAAACAGGAAAAAGTGGAAAAGAAGATAGACTTTCAGATATAACATTAATAAAAATAAACCAAGAACTGGAAAAAGCAAATATAGAGTTAAAGACAAAAAGTTCAATGTTGGCAGAAAAAAATAGCGAACTTGCATTTGAACTTATGGATTCAGAAGATAGAATATCTGAATTAAAATCAAAATTAGAAGCATTAGAAAAAGCAGAAGCTGAAAAAATAGCAAACACAAAAGAAATAGAAGAAACACAAAAGAAAAAAATTCTCGAACTTGAAAATAAATTGAGAGAACAATCTACATTCCTCGAGATTTCAAGACAACAACTAAAATCAAAAATTGGGGAACTCGAAGATACAAAATTACAATTAGAGCAAGTAAATATAGACATAGGAAAAAGAAGTATTGAAGTCGAAACAACTAAAAATACAATCAAGAAACAAGAAGAAAAAATAAAAATACTGGAAAGTGAAAAAGAAGGACTTCTCGATCAAGTTACAAAACTTGAAAATCTAAATGAAAACATGCAAAAAGACTTCATGGCAAGAGCTAATAAACTTCTCAATAATGAAGAAGAAAAAGTATTCGAAGAGGGAAGTTTTGTAGAAAAATGTTATGAAATTATACATAAATTTATAGGAAAAGAATCTGCTGAATTCTTAATCAAAAAAGCCCTTTCAAGAGTTGGCAAAACAGAAGAAGAAAAAGATATTTCTGATGAACCAACAAAGAAAGATTTTATAGAAGCAATAGGAAAAGCAGGGAAAAGGCTCGTTGAATCAAAAGATGAATATTCAGCAATGATTGGGGAATTAAACAAACTAAAAAAACAGAAATAATAAAGGAGTATTGAGCTAAATTGGACAGCTTACTTAAAATAGGAATGACTGGAGAATTTCAAGATGGTCCAGCCAAGATAACAGGAAGAGTAACACTTCAATCTGAAGATCTCGATGTAATACTTTGGAGATTGAGGTCTGAAAACGGAGAAAGTTTTATAATAAGAGAGATATTTAGTGAAGGTAATGATGAAGA
>CADAWZ010000025.1 GCA_902791745.1 uncultured bacterium | reverse complement strand
AAACAGTGGCAGAGCTATAAGCCGGGTTCTGTATCTAATTTTGAAAATTAGATGGTGATCATTTATCTAATCCGAAAATCGCTTCTCGGCTTTAGCGACCATACCCGAAACATTCGACGGACAGCCGATGGAGATAAACTCCGTTTCTGTTAGGTCTTGCTACGAATGGGGTTTACATAGCCAGCATATTACTATACTGCTGGTGAGCTCTTACCTCACCGTTTCACCCTTACCTATGTAAATAGGCGGTTTGCTTTCTGTTGCACTTGCCTGAGAGTTGCCTCTACCAGATGTTATCTGGCATTCTGTCCTGTGTAGCCCGGACTTTCCTCATTATATGCCAAATTGGCATATACCGCGATCACCCGCTCTGCCGTCTATTATAATATAATTTAGTTGCTTGTTTGTCAAGTCTTTTTTTGAGAGGTTTTAAAATTTATGTCATCAGATGAACTTTTGGAAAAAATTTTATTAAATCCCACAAAGAAAAATATTGAAAAAAATGTAAGTTCTGTTCAACATCTTGAAAATTTTATTGATACAGTTCTTTTATATTGGGATATTTATTCTTTTTTAAAAAATAAAGAAGGTATAGAATTGATGTTAAAAATATCTGATTCTATATGTAAAATTTTTCCAGATTCGCCACATTTATTTAAGATAACATTTAAAAAAGCCGAATATCATTCTGAAAAAGGCGATTTAAAAAAATCTCTAAGACTTTATTTATCTGCACTCAAAAAATCAGATGATTTTGAAAATTTATTCTATAAAGCACAAGCTTATTCAAAACTTGGTCATTTTTTTAAAAAAAATGCAACAGTTCCACCAATTTTAAAAAAGTTTGAAAAAGAATTTGCAAAATTTAATAGTTTCTCTGAGGGGATGTATGATAAGGCTTTTGAATATTTTTCAAAGGCAAATGAACTTTTTGTTGAATCAAATCATAGATATAATTCAGCGATAACCCTTTTTAATAGAGCCATATTAAAATATAATCTTGGAAATCTCGATGAATCATATTTGGATGCCGTTTCTGCAAGAGAAACAGGAGAGGAGTTAAAAATAAATTCTCTTCTTGCAGAGATATTTCTTCATATGGCAAATATTCATTGTGATAAAGAAGAATATTATATGGCAAAAATTTATTATCGTTCGGCTTTTGATTTCTTTAAAGCAGATAATAATTATTTGAGAGCTTCTGACATAATGCACAAAATAGCTTGGCTTTTTGGCAAAGAAAAAAATATGCCAAGAAGTGAATATTGTTATAAACAAGCAATAGAGATGAAAACTCTTATTGATTATAAACAGGCACTTGGCGAATTTTATTTTTTGCGTGGAATAATAGCTTATTCGCTTGAGAGTTATGATAAAGCAGAAAAGTGCTTTCAAAAAGCCTCTTTTATTTTTAGAGGAATCAAGATTTATGACAAAGATTTACTTTCAAAATTTTATATATTTAAAATACATAAAAAAGTTGATTCAAACTTTGATTTTGGATTGTATAATTTCGTTTCAGCATATAAAGCACCAGTTTTTAGAGATATTGTAAAAGCTTCTTGTGATATCAGTTATTTTTTTAGAAATAGAGATTCTGAGACAAATTTTGAGCCTTCTTTCGTCCCTAAGAAAAATTTTTGTGTTACAAGGGATAAATTAGCACCTCTAATGAGAGATATGGCTATAGTTTCAAGTTTAAATGGAAATAGAGAAAAGTCGCTATTTTTTAAAGAACAGGCAAATATAATATTTGAAAGTATATAGGAATACAAAAATAATGTTTTTAATGGATACACATTGTCATTTATATGACAAACAATTTAATGATGATTTTGATGATGTAATAAACAGAGCTTTTGAAAATAATGTAAAATTGATGATAATTCCAGCTTCTGATTTGGAAACATCAATTTTGGCTTCAAATTTAGCTTCTAAATACAAAGAAGTTTATTTTTGTGCAGGAATACATCCACACGATTCCGAAAAGGCTTTTGTAGATGATTTGAAAACTATTGAATCACTTTTGGTAAAAGAAAAAGCAGTTGCTATCGGTGAAATTGGACTTGATTATCATTATAATTTTAGTCCAAGAGATGTTCAAATAAGAACTTTAGAAAATCAGCTGTTTTTAGCTAAAAAACTAAATTTGCCTATTGTTGTTCATTCAAGAGAATGTTTTGATGATTTATCAAGAATTTTAAAATCTTCTGATCATGGAAATGGCGTTATACACTGTTTTTCAGGCGATAGAGAAGAAGCTAAATTTTATCTCGATTTGGGATTTTATTTGGGATTTACTGGAAATATCACATTTAAAAATGCAGAAGATATTAGAGATGCTGTAAAATATGCCCCATTAGATAGGATATTGATAGAAACAGATTCGCCATATTTAGCACCTATACCAAAAAGAGGAAGAAGAAATGAACCTTCTTTTATTCCATTTATTGCAAATAAGTTGGCAGAATTAAAAAATATATCTGTTGAGGAAATTACAGAAAAAACTACAGAAAACGCTTTTAGATTGTTTAAAAAAATTGAAAGGAATTAAAAAACATGAGTGGAAGTTCTCAAAGTCCTGCAATGAATCAATTTGGGGCTTTTATTTTTGGACTTATATGTGTAATTTTTGGAATATTTCATCTTGTTGATAATAATCAAGCATATGATGAATATAGAAGTTCTTCAGATAAACAAACTGTTGAGGCTGAAGTTAAAAAAGTTACTACTCGCTATGTAAATCATTACAGCTCAAAACATGGGACTCGGTCAGAGAAAAAATATGAATGTCTTTATGAGTATAAGATAAATGGTAATACAATGTATCATACAGAGAGTTATTCCAGACCAAGAGAAGTAGGTTCTAAAACAACTTTTAATGTTTTTTTAAATAAATATGGAAGATATCAAGTTGGAACAATAACTTCTGCAACTGCTAAAAAAACGAGTGATGCTTTTGGATTTATTGCTATTTTTATTGGACTTATTTCATTTGGATATGGAGCTTGTATTAAAATAACACCAACAGAACCAGTTTCTAATTCAGTACCTTCTTATCTTGCAGATATTTATAACAACAATGATAATAGCAACGGCTATAATAATGGCAATAGCTATAATAATAGCAACGGCTATAATAATGGCAATAGCTACAATAATAGTAACGGCTATAATAATGGCAATAGCTATAATAATAGCAACGGCTATAATAATGGCAATAGCTATAATAATAGTAACGGCTATAATAATGGCAATGGCTATAATAATGCTAATAGCTATAATAATGGCAACGCCAGCAATAATGGCAATGGCTATAGTAATAGCAATAGTTATAATGATTATTACAATGAAGATAATTACAAAAACTAAAAGAAGGGATGTGAAAATATGGAAGAAATGTTTTTTACCGTAACAAGTCCTGAAATATTGAGAGGTGAATATCAAGATCTTTTTAAGGAAAACATGGAAATAACATTAATTAAAGAACCTGATAATAAATATGATCAAGAAGCGATAATTGCAAAAGTCAGAGGGTTTGGAAAAGTTGGTTATGTCGCAAATAGTGTAAGAACAAGACTTGGTGAAAGTAGTAGTTCTGGAAGAATTTATGATAAGATAGGCAATACTGCAAAAGGAAAAGTTCTTCATGTACTTGATGATGGAATCCTTTGTGAACTCTGCCAAGAATCTATATTGAAAAGTGAAAAATAAGAAGTCTTATAGTTTTTATGCTATAAGATTTTATAAATCCCTTACCAAAAGCTTCAACAGAAATATTTTTTCTGTTGAAGTCTTTTTTTTTCTTTGAAAATTCTGTGAATTGTTAATTTATAGAAATTTTCACTTATTTGTTTTTTCTGTTGAAGTTTTTTGTCGCTATTATAGAAGCACCTACTGCTGCAGTTATTGTTGGATTTTTGGGAATTGTTATTTTAATACCCAAAGATTTTTCAAGACTTGCGGTCATAGCTTTTGAATTTGCAACTCCTCCTGTAAAGATAAGAGGTTCCTCGATATTTATTCTTCCTGCAAGTGCTGTTGTTCTTTTGGCAATAGCGAGTAGTACACCTGCGAAGATCTCGGCTCTATTTTTGCCATTTGCAATTAAACTTATTATTTCAGATTCTGCAAATACAACACACATACTACTTATTGGAAGAGGATTTTTTACATCTTTTACTGTTTCCCAAATTTTATCTCTTTCAATTTCGATTATTTTTTCTGCTATTTCAAGAAATCTTCCAGTACCTGCAGCACATCTGTCATTCATTGTGAAATCACAAACAATTCCGTTTTCAATTTTTATTATTTTACTGTCTTGACCACCTATGTCAATAATTGTTTTTGCATTTGGAAAGAAATAATTGATACCACATGCCTGACAAGTTATTTCTGTTACTGTTTTATTTGAATTTGGAAATTGTTCTCTGCTATATCCAGTTGCAACAGTATAGACTATTTCGTCTTTTTCTATATTGTTTTGGGATAATATTTTTTCGATTGCTTTTTCTGCTTGAGCTTTTGGTGTAGCAGTCGTGTCTGTTATATAAAAATCTTTTATCTGCATTGTGTTTGGATTCATTATGACAATTTTTATTGTTCGTGATCCAATATCAATACCCATTACATATTCATTCATTGGACACTCTCAAAATATTTTTCTACTAAATCTATTATATCTTCTGGTTTAAAAGCTATAGAAATAGCTCCTGCTTTTTCAAGTTTTTTATAATTTTGCCAACCATAGGCAGTACCTATTCCTTTTATTCCATTTGCAAGGGCTGATTTTATATCCATTTCTGTATCTCCAACCATAATTGCATTTTGCGGAGATATATTAAAATGCTTTATGACATCACCTATTATCTCTTTTTTATCACTACCGTGTCCATCTCCTGGAGATATATACGAAATGTATTTTAAAGAATCAATTTCTTTTAATTTTTTTTCAAGTTCTGAATAACAGGTACAAGAAGCTAAAGTCAGTATATATTTTTTTGAAAGAATTTCAAATACTTTTTCTATGCCTTGATAGTGAGGAATATCATAATAATCAACATTAGCCCTTGTTTTAAATATTGCATTTTCCAGTTCTTCTTTGGTAAATCCCATTGTAAAGTAATTATTTTCCCATTTAGAGTCATACCAATCTCTAAATTCTTCCATGTTTTTTACATCAAATTTTTTGTTATATGTTGTTGCAAGTTTTCTGTATCTTTTTATAAAGTATGGAGCAGATTCTACTATTACTCCGTCGAAATCAAAAATTACTATATTTTTCAATGATTTTCTCCCTATTTTTTTCAATTACATATTTTGATATTATATTACTTTGTGAAAGATAAGTCAAATAATATTGAGTTTTTTGAAAATTTTTATATAATATTCCTTATTTGCAGGGAGAAGGCAAAATTTGAAAGAATTTATACAAATTATTAATTTTTTATTATAATGGAGTTAATATGAAAGAAAATGCAAAAGAAAAACTTTTTTCTCGTATAGATTCTTACAGAGATGAAGTTATTAAAATGCAGAGTGAACTTTCTGCACTTCCAGCTCTTACTCCTTATGAAGGTGGAGAGGGTGAATGGAAAAAAGCCAATAAAATAAAAGAATATATGGATTCTATTGGCTATGATTCTTTTGAAGAATATAATGCACCTTGTGAAGCTATGAAAGAGGGAACACGCCCTAATCATGTATATAGATTTAAAGGCATTGACTCTTCAAGAACAGTATGGATTATGAGCCATATGGATATAGTTCCTGCAGGCGATCTCAAACTTTGGAACACAGACCCATTTGTTGTCAAAGTTGATGGAGATTATCTATATGGAAGAGGAGTTGAAGACAATCAACAGGGATTAGTCTCCTCAATTCTTGCTGTAAAAGCAATGAGAGAAGAAGGTATTAAGCCAAAATATGATGTTGCTCTTCTTTTTATATCTGATGAAGAGACAGGAAGTTTTGATGGAATACAACATATTTTGAAAGTAAAACCCGATATTTTCAAAAAAACAGATATGATATATGTTCCTGATTCAGGTGTACCAGACGGATCAAGAATTGAAGTAGCAGAAAAATCTATTTTGTGGGTGAAATTTACAACAAAAGGACTTCAAGCTCATGCAAGTCGTCCACATTGTGGAAAAAATGCCTTTAAAGCTGCTTCAAATTTAATAGTAAGACTTCAGACTTTATATGAAATTTTTGGAGCTAAAAATGAACTCTTTGAACCAGCTACTTGTACATTTGAACCAACTAAGAAGGAAGCAAATGTTCCAAATATAAATTCTATACCTGGTGAAGATGTATTTTATTTGGATTGTCGTATATTGCCTTCTTATAAACTTGATGACATAGTTGCTGAGATGAGAAATATTGCAGATGGTGTTGAAAAAGACTTTGATGTCAAAATTTCTATGGATTACGCTCAAAGAGAAGAAGCTGCTCCACAGACTGATCCTGAAGATGACACAGTAAAATTATGTGCTAAGGCAATAAAAGAAGTTTATAATGTAGAGCCAAGAGCATGTGGAATTGGTGGTGGAACAGTTGCTGCTTACATAAGAAAAGCAGGTATTCCAGCAGTTGTATGGTCAAGACTAAATGATACTGCACACCAGTCAAATGAACATTGCAAAATTTCAAATGTTATAGGAGACGCTAAAGTATTTGCACACATAGCATCTTTATAAAATAGAAATAAATATTATAAAATTTCAAATGTAAAATCGGATGCTAAAATATTTATAAATAGCGTCTTTGGTAAATAAAAAATAGAAAGGAAGTATTTAAGTGGATAATAAATTTAAGCCTTATGTATCTCCTGAGACAAATATGCTTGAATTTACACCTCGTGCCATTATAATAGGTCTTTTTATGGCTGTTATTTTGGGAGCTGCAAACGCATATTTGGGACTTAAAGCAGGAATGACAATAGCTGCAACTTATCCAGCAGCTGTTATTGGTATGGCTATATTAAGAATATTACCTGGTAAAAAGGGAACTATTCTTGAAGAAAATATAGCAAGAACAATAGGCTCTATTGGTGAATCAGTCGCTGCAGGTGCTATATTTACTCTACCTGCATTTATAATTTCAAGCTCTTGGAAGGATTTTGATGGAGTCAATTTTTGGATTTCAAGTGCTATTTTGATATTAGGTGGACTTTTTGGTGTTCTTTTTGTTACTGTTTTGAGAAGAGTTATGGTAGAAGACCATGATCTTCCTTTTCCAGAGTCAGTAGCTGCTTCAGAAATTCACAAAGCAGGTCGTGAAGGAGGTGGCGGTGCTACTGTCCTTTTACAGGCAATGGGAATTGGTGCATTTATTCAGATGTTAAAGAGCTTTAAAGTCTTTGCTGAGACTTGGGAGACATTTATACCATTCTCTAAAAGCAGTGTTTCTTTGGCTTTGAAAGATGGAGTGCCAACACATACTGTAAACGCAACAGGCGGAATACTTGCTTCAACACCTGGTGTTAATCCATCTTTTATGGGTGTTGGATTTATTATTGGTCCAGTTTTGGCAAGTCTTAACTTTAGTGGTGGTCTTTTGGCTTGGGGACTTTTTGTTCCACTGATCATGTGGCTTTTAGGACCACAATTAAACGATTATATCCTTGCTTCAGGTGGTAATCCATCTTCAGATATGGGAGTAATGGCTTTTCAAGTATGGAAAGTAATCGTAAGACCTATAGCTATAGGTGGTATGTTGGTAAGTGCTGTATATACACTTTATAATATGAGAAATAGTTTGATAACTGGACTTGTAAGAGCTGTAAATGACTTGAAAAAAGTATCTTCAAGTGAAGCTAAAAACAAAATTAGAACTGAAGAAGATATCAATTTTGGAATAGTTTTAGTTATTCTTATAGTTGCAAGTATTTTAACAGGTTGCATATTCTTTTACTTTACTCAGAATATTCTTCAAGCCTTGGCTACAACTTTAATGATGTTTATACTTGGCTTCTTCTTTGCAGCTGTATCTGGTTATTTAGTTGGTTTAATAGGTTCTTCAAATAACCCAATAAGTGGTCTTACTATTGCAACTATTGTTATTGTTGCATCAGTAATGACTTTTGCTTTAGGTGCAAATGGAAGAGAAGGTGTAATGGCTGTTCTTGGCGTTGCTGCTGTAGTATGTGTGACGGCAGCTGTAGCTGGTGAAATGTTCCAAGACTTAAAAGTAGGTCATATATTAGGCGGTACTCCACACAGAATGCAGTGGGGCGATATAATGGGAATTATTCCTTCTGCAATAGCAATGGTTTTGGTTATTGGTGCTTTGCAGACAAGTGACATAAACTATGCAAATAATGCAGGTTTGGATCCTTCTTTATATGGACTTGGTGGAAAGAATTTAGCTGCTCCACAAGCTGGACTTATGGCAATGCTTGCACAAGGTATCGTTGGCGGAAATATGACTTGGGGACTTATTATCATAGGTGCATTTATGGGAATTGCTTTCATTCTTGTAAAAGTAAAAAGCCCTATGCTTGTATCTGTTGGTATGTATCTTCCATTTGAAACAACAGCAGCCATTTTCCTTGGCGGTCTTGTCAAATGGGGTGTTGATTTGTGGATTAATAAACAAAAAATAACAGACAAGATGAAAGAGAAAGTAGAAAATACAGGTGTATTGACTGCTTCTGGTTTGATTGCTGGAGAAGCACTTATGGGGCTTTGTTTTGCATTCTATGGCTTAACAGGAAAAGCAGTACCTGCAGTTTTTGCCCATCCTTCATTCTGGCCAAGTATTTTTGTACTCGGTGCAATTGGATTTGTTCTTGCTAAATATCCAATAAATGATGTCAAGAAACTTTTGGCTTCAAAAGATGATGGGGATAAATCTTCAGAAGAGATAGAAGATACAGAAGACGACAATGATGAAGAAGCTATAGATTTAGAAAAGGAAGAGGAAGAAAAATTAGAGAAAAAATCTTCTAAGAAAGTTGAATTAGAAAAAGAAGATACATCTTCAGATGACTCTTCTAAATCAAAGAAAAAGAAAAAAAGAAATAAAAAGTAAAAATTAAATTAATTTATTATAGGAAAGCAGATATTTTTCTGTTTTCCTTTTTTTATGCTATTTATTAGATTTTGAAAATATAAATTTTAAAAAGGTTTTGCAGGATTTATTTTTATATTATCTAAAAAGATAATTAAACTTTTTTTTATGGATGGTTTTTATGCAAAGATTCATTGCAAGGGTTTTTAATACAACTATTTTTATATTTACCATTGTTTTTTTGGTGGCTTTTATCTATACATTGGTGTATGGGGGAATAGTTCCTCCTTCAACTGATCATAGAGGATTTAAGGAAAACAATTTTGATGCACCTTTATTATATTTTTCATCTACTGATCGTGATAGAGCTTATGAACATACTGTACTCTTTAATAAAGACCTTGTAAAAGATTCTAATGGATGTCTTCAAGTTGATTATACTACATCAAAGAAGAGAAATGTAGGTGTTAAAACTAAAGCTTATGAAACAAGAGATTTAAGATATATAGCATTTATGGCAAGAGCTAATAAACCTATTATACTTGATGTTGGAATAGGTTGTGCTTCAAATCCAGATGTACTTTTTATAAGCAAGGTACAGATTACTACTGAATGGGAAACTTATAAGGTTCCTATTGACACTTTTAAGCCTGTTGATTTCGCTGGAAAAACTGATTTAAGCAAATTGAGAAACGATGATTTTTCATCTTATATTGAGTTTTCTGTACCTAAATCTGAATATGAGGATACAGGTATATTTTGGATTGATAAATTGAGTTTAGGATTAAATAGACATTAGTTTTGGGGGATTTGGAAAATGGCTAATGAAATTATAACAGAAAAATTTAAATCGAACATTTTGCAAAATGAAAGAGATATTTATATTTTGCTTCCACCAGGTTATCACGCTTCAGAAGCTAAATATCCTGTTTTATATATGAACGATGGACAAAATATATTTTCGACTGTTGGAAATTGGCATAAAAAGTGGAATGTTGATATAGTAATGCAAAGATTATACGATGAAAGAGCTATCCCAGAGATGATTGTAGTTGGAATAACTCATCTTTGTAAAAGAGAATATGAGTTCACTCCTACTTATGATGCTTTGGTTGAAAATGGCGGTGGTTCTCAAAAATATTTACAATTCATTACTGATGAATTAAAACCTTTTTTAGAGAAGAAATACAGAATTTTAGGCGATAGGGCAAATACTGCTATAATGGGTTCTTCTCTTGGAGGTATTTTGACATTGGAAGCAGCAAGAACAAGATTTGATGCATTTTCAAAATTTGGAGCATTGTCAAGTTCTTTTTGGTGGGATTTTGGAGTTATGCTTGAATATGCAAGAAATTGGAATTTAGAGGCTTCTAAGGAATCGAAACTTTGGGTTGATATGGGACTTCAGGAAGGTGGAGGATCATTTTTAATTGATGATACTTTAAAAGAAATTTATAATCCTGTGAATTTCTGTAGAGTTTTTGTCAATATTTTGATGAAAAAAGGATATAATTTAAATGAAAATTTAAAGTATGTTGAAGACCCGAATGGAATTCATGATGAAATATGTTGGGGAAGAAGATTTTATGATATAATGAAATTTTTATTTGCAAGTTCTTCTTCATCTGTTTTTGAAAAAAAGGAAGATAAAAAATAAGAAAAAAGTAAAAATTTAATTTATGGCAATTTTCAAAAATACTGGATTTTTTATTTTTAGGTGTAATATATTCACTATACCATTTTTCTTCCTAAAAAGTGCTGAATTATAATAATAACTACCCTTTGTTTTCTAAGTACAATGTGTACAAAACTACTATAGAAAAATGGATATCGTTCATATTATTACACCTACAAAATAAAAATATAAAGTTGTATTAGTATTTTTGAAAATTTATATAATTTATATCGTTTCATATTTAAAAATTTCATTATATTTTGTGATGACAGACAAAAGAGAGTTTGAAAGTTTGGAGGGATTTATGCCTATAAGGTCTTGTGCTGTTGCAGATATGTTTTATCCGAAAGATTTTACTTCTTGTTCCGAATTAATTTTGGAACTTATAAAAAGCATAGGAAAGGTAAATATCGATCCAAATGCTGTTGGAGCTTTGGTTCCTCATGCTGGTTGGATATTTTCAGGTAGAACAGCTTTAAAGGCTTTAATGAGCATCGATCCTAAAAATGCTCCTGATACTTTTATTATTTTTGGGGCAGTTCATCATTATGGTGTCAATAAAATTTCTATATATCCTTCTGGAAGTTGGCAAACTCCTCTTGGAAATGTAAATATAGATTCTGAAACTGTCAATGTTTTACAAGCTGATAAAAAATTAGGTGCTGTTTTATCTGCAAGAGCTCATGAAAAAGAACATTCTATTGAAGTTCAAATTCCTTTTATATCACATCTTTTTCCAAATGCTAAAATAATTCCAATAGCTTGTCCTCCTATTAAGGAAGCCTATGAATTTGGAGTTAATTTAGGTGATTCATTGAAAAACATAAATAAGAAATTTTTTATTCTTGCTTCTTCAGATATGACACATTATGGCTATAATTATAATTTTTTACCTTATGGTGATATAGAAGATGCTGAGAAAAAAGTTGAGGCAGAAAATGATATGCCTTTTATTGAAAAATTAAAAAATATGGATTATAATGATCTTCTCTATATCGCTGAAAAGACGAGATGTGCTTGTGGAGCTGGAGCTATTTCCGCAACTGTTGGTGCTTGTAAGTCTTTAGGAGCTGAAAAAGGCGTTTTAATTGATTATACGACAAGTAATGCGGTGAGGGATATTTTTAATACTCGTAACTCGAGTTTTGTTACTTATTCGTCAGTGCTTTTTACAAAGTAAAGTATAATTTTTGGGCTTTTTTGTCATTGCAAGGAAGCTGGGCGACTATTAAAAATATAAAAGGGAATAAGACAGAAGAGAGAAAATAACGATTATTAAAAATAATAAGGATATAAGACAGAAGAGAAAAAAAATTGATTGGGGGAAATAAAAATTTCTAATAATAAACAAATAATAGCAATAATCGGGGCAGGACCTGCAGGAATGATGGCAGGTATTGCCGCGTCATCCGATTCTAATAACAAAGTAATTATTTTTGATAAAATGTCCGAGATGGGGACAAAACTTTTGATAACTGGCAAGGGAAAATGTAATTTAACACACCAAGTTGGGCGTGTAGATGAACTTTTTGAGGGATATCCAAAGGGTTCACAATTTCTTCACTCTTCTTTTAACAAATTTCCTCCTGCAGAATTGTTGAAATTTTTTGAGCAAAGAGGAGTTCCTTGCAAACCTGATAGAGGGCGTAGGATGTTTCCTGCAAGCGAAAAAGCAAGAGATATAAGAGATACGCTTGTAAAAGAACTTACAAAAAAGAATGTAACTTTTAGATTGGACACTCCTATTATTGAAATTATAACAGAAAAAGGGAGTGTATCTGCTGTTAGAACTGCTCAAAAAGAAGTTATACCTTGTTCAAAAGTTATAGTAGCTACAGGTGGAATGAGTTATCCTTGGACTGGTTCTACTGGTGACGGTTATATTTTTGCAAGAAAAACGGGACATAATGTAATAACACCTCGTCCTTCTTTAGTTCCACTTGAAATTGCGGAATCACATATTAGTTTTGCTCTTGAAGGTCTAAGTTTAAAAAATGTAAAAGCAACTTTAAAGGCAGATGGAAAAGTAATTGATCAAAAATTTGGTGAGATGGTCTTTACTTCTTATGGTCTTTCTGGACCAATTATTTTATATTTAAGTAGGCGTGCAGTAGTATGTCTTTCTGAGAAATCAAAGACAACTATTTCAATAGATTTTAAGCCTGCTATTGCTAAAGAAAAACTTTTATCAAGACTTGAAGCAGATATTGAAAAAAATAGAAAAAAATTTGTAAAAAATATGCTCGATGAGTATATGCCTCAAAAATTGATTTCTGTTTTTATTCAAGAATCAGGACTTAATGCTTCTAAACAGGGAATTCAACTCACAACCAAAGATAAAAATAGAATGGTTGAAATATTGAAAAACTTCACTTTGACTGTTACAAGACCAAGAGGAATGTCTGAAGCTGAAGTAACACAGGGAGGAGTGGATACTAAAGATTTAGACCCTCGTACAATGGAATCAAAGATCGTAAAAGGTCTTTATTTTGTAGGTGAAGTAATTGATGTCGATGGATATATAGGTGGCTTTAATCTTCAAGCAGCTTTTTCTACTGGTTTTTCAGCTGGAAAAAGTGTTTGTCATTAATTTTAAAAAATAAAATTGGAGGCTTCAATGCTAAAAAAGATACTTTGGGCAACTACAGCATGCATGGTTTTATCTTTAGCTCCATGTCCAGCTTTTTGTGCCGATAATTCAACAGCAATTACAACATCCTCTTCTGTTGTATCAGGAGTAGGTGGAATAAATGCAGATATGTTGAAAAAGTTCTCAGCTGCAAAACCTTATGATGGAAAAATAAATGCAATTTCTGCACAAAATTTGAATGAGTTATCAGAAAAACGTTCAGTTCTTCAAGCAAAAGATAAGTTTTTCACAACAAAGATTGATACTGGGGCAGTTAGCGACCAAAAGAGATCTGGCAGATGTTGGCTTTTTGCAGCTCTTTCTATGTTGAGTCCAAAGGTTGTAGAAAAATATTCAGTATCCGATTTTGAATTTTCACAAAATTATAATACATTCTATGATAAACTCGAAAAAGCAAATATGTTCTATGAGATGATGATAAAATATGCTGATAGAGACATTATGGACAGAAATCTTCGCATTTGGTTAAAAGACCCAATCAGTGATGGTGGACATTGGACATTTGCATCAGACATCATAGAAAAATATGGTGTTGTTCCAAATTATGCAATGGCTGAAACGGTACATTCAAATAATACAACAACAATGAACTATGTACTTGAAGGACTTCTTCGTAAACACGCTGCAGAAATCAGAGAACTTGCCAAACAGGGGAAGAGTGTTGATGAACTTAGACAGGTAAAAGAAAAAGATTTGTCAGAAGTTTATTCACTTCTTACTATGTGTCTTGGTGAACCTCCACAGAAATTTAATCTTCGTTTTGAAGTTAAGAATGACAAGAAAGACAAGAAAGATAAAAAAGACAAAAAAATTACAGAGTCAAAATTTGTAACTCCTGTTGAATTTTACAAGAGTTTGGGAGTAAATCTTAGTGATTATATTTCTATTTTCTCAAATCCAGCTTGGAATTACAATGAATATTATGTCATTGAAAACAATAGAAATATGTATGACTCAAAAGATCTTCCAATGATCAATATAGAATTGGATAAATTTAAAGAAGCTGCAAAGAACTCAATCAAAGACGGTGAGCCAGTATGGTTTGCTGCAGACGCTTCACATGATATGGACAGAAAACTTGGTGTTATGTATGAAGATTTGTATGATTATTCATCACTTCTCGGAATTAATACAAAAATGCCAAAGAAAGAAAGATATTTATATGGTTCAAGTGTTGCAAACCACGCTATGCTTGTAACAGGTTATGATGAAGTAAATGGCAAGATAACCAAATGGTGTGTAAAAAATAGTTGGGGCAAAACACCAGGTGATGCAGGTTATTTCACAATGTATGACAACTGGGTTGATGACAATGTATATCAATTCATTGTAAACAAAAAATATCTCTCAAAAGATGTTCTCGATTTGCTCAAGAAAACACCTGTTGTTCTTCCTGAATATGATTTAATGAGAGAAAATTTAAATAAATAGTTTATTAAATTAGATAAAAAAAGCGTGAGGAAAGAATTTTTTCCTCACGCTTTTTTTGCATATATATAAAAAACAAAAAACTCATTTTTTTGTGAGTGTATGAAATTTTTTCTGTATTTATCGAAATAGTTTTCTGTATAATACATTCACTTCAACTCCGCTTCGCTCTATTCAGTTCATTGCATTACACAGAAAACTAAATACTCATTTTTAAATTTACAGAAATTTTTGCACACACTCTTTTTTTGTTTGCCTTTTAGGAAATAGTGTGATATAATAAAAATTACATGAGAAAAAATTGTTCTTTATAATTAGGGGAAAAATACAAAGATGAACAGTACTTACAATATTTTAATATCTACAAATGATTCAACAGTTGTTACAGAATACAATCCTGAACCGAGTAGAAATTCTAATCGTTATCAATCTGAAGCTGATTTGGAAAAAGAATTTATAAAATTATTAGAAGGACAGGGATATGAATATGCTCCTGAAATAAATAATCCTGATTCTTTGAAAAAAAATTTGAGAAAACAAATTGAAAGATTAAATGCAGATTCCGAATGGTCTTGCTTTTTAGACGAAGAGTGGGAGAGATTTTATAATGAATATATAACCCCTAAGACAGACAAAATAGAAGATAAAACAAAAAGATTTCAAGAAGATTTTCAATATCCTTTTAAGCGTAATAATGGATTTACAAAGAATATAAAAATATTTGATAGAGTTTCTGTTCAAGGTAATTACTTACAAGTTATTAATCAATATTCCACAGATGGTGGCAATTATAAAAATAGATATGATGTTACTATACTTGTAAATGGATTGCCACTCGTTCATATTGAATTAAAAAGAAGAGGAGTTTCTATTAAAGAGGCTTTTAATCAAATAGAACGATATCAAAGAGATAGTTTTTGGGCAGATGATCAACTTTTTCAATATGTGCAGATATTCGTTATTTCAAATGGTACTCAATCTAAATATTATTCAAATACAACAAGAATTTCAGCAATAAGAGAAAGTAAAAATAACAGTGAAAAAGTAAGTTTGCAAAAAACAAGTAATAGTTTTGAATTTACATCCTATTGGGCTGATGAAAAAAATAATATTATTCCTGATTTAGTTGATTTTACAAAAACATTTTTTTCAAGACATACTCTTTTAAATATTTTAGCTCGTTATTGTGTTTTTACTGTTGAAAAACTTCTTTTAGTAATGCGTCCTTATCAAATTGTTGCAACAGAAAAAATTTTAAGGAGAATTTTAATAGCAACAAATGCCAAAGAATTTGGAACATTAAAAGCAGGTGGTTATATTTGGCATACGACAGGAAGTGGTAAAACTTTGACGAGTTTTAAAACGGCACAGCTTGCTTCAAGACTTAATTATATTTATAAAGTTCTTTTTGTTGTTGATAGAAAAGATTTAGATTATCAGACAATGAGAGAATTTAACAGATTTGAAGAAGGTTCTGTAAATGGAAATACAAGTTCAGAAGTATTACGCAGACAACTCGAAGATAGTAATGTCAAAATAATTGTAACAACTATTCAGAAATTAAACAATTTTATAACTAATAAAAAGAATCAGAAAAGCGAAGTATTCAATAAGCCCATTGTTATGATATTTGATGAATGTCATAGAAGCCAATTTGGTGAAATGCACACAAATATAACAAAGCATTTTAAAAAATATTACATTTTTGGATTTACAGGAACTCCTATTTTTAGAAAAAATGCTTTTTCTGGTAAAAAAGCAAATTTGAAGACAACGGAACAGGCTTTCGGTGATAAATTACATACATATACAATTATAAATGCAATTAATGACAAAAATGTACTTCCATTTAGAATTGATTATATAAGGACGATGTTCCAAAAAGATGAAAATAATGATAAAAAAGTTGAAGCAATAAATACGGAATCGGCACTTTTATCAGATGATCGTATTTCAAATATTGTATCATATATTTTGGAACATTTTGATCAAAAGACAAAGAGAAATGGTGCTGATTATACTTTTAATAAATTGATGAATATAGAAGAAATGGTTTTAAATAAAAAAATTAAGGAACAGAGGGAAAAAAAGAAATTATATGGTTTTAATTCAATATTTGCTGTTTCATCTATTGAAGCAGTAAAAAAGTATTACACAGAATTTAAAAAACAGCTTGCAATGCTACCACCCAATAGTCAGTTAAAAATAGCCACGATTTTTAGCTATGGACAAAATGAGGAAGATCCAGATGGATTTTTAGATGATGAAAATTCAGATAACACAGAAAATCTTGATGAGAGCTCAAGAGATTTTTTGGAAAGAGCAATAGCAGATTACAATAAATTATTTGGGACAAGTTATGATACTTCTGCAAATAAATTTCCAAATTATTATAAAGACCTTTCACAGAGAATGAAAAACAAAGATATAGACCTTTTGCTTGTTGTTAATATGTTTTTGACAGGTTTTGATGCAACAACATTAAATACTCTGTGGGTTGATAAAAATTTAAAAATGCACGGACTTATTCAAGCATTTTCAAGGACAAACAGGATATTAAATTCTGTAAAAACATTTGGAAATATCATCTGTTTTAGAGATCTTGACAGAGAGACAGAAGAAGCACTTGGTCTTTTTGGTGATGAAAATGCAAGTGGTAAAATTCTTTTAAAGAGTTTCGATTATTATATGGAAAATTATAATAAGCGTGTCCTTGATTTGTTAGCTCAATTTCCTTTAGGTGAAAAAATAGTGGGGGAAGAAGCGGAGAAAAAATTTATAGCTGATTTTGGACAAATTTTGAAATTGCGAAATATACTTTCGAGTTTTGATGAATTTCAAGAAGTTGACGATTTATTAAAGCCACTTGATTGTCAGGATTATACAGGTATGTATAATGATCTGTATGATAAATATAGAAAACAACCAAACAAAGAAAATATAGAAGATGACATTGTTTTTGAAATGGAACTTGTAAAACAAGTAGAAGTAAATATTGACTATATTTTGATGTTGGTCGAAAAATATCACGAGTCTAACTGCGAAGATAAGGAAATTGTAGCTAAAATAGAAAAATTGATGAAATCAAGTATTGAATTGAGATCTAAGCAAAAATTGATTGAAGAATTTTTGGCTCGTATAAATTCAAATAAAGTTGATAATGTTCTTAATTGTTGGAGAGATTTTGTTGAAGAAAAGCAAGAGATTGATTTAGAGGATATTATAAATCAACACGGATTAAAGAGAGAGCCGACATTAAAATTAATATTTAATGTGTTTAAAAATGGCGAACTCGCAAGAATGGGAACATTTATTAATGATTTATTGCCAAGAGCTTCTCGTTTTGGCAATAAAACTTCAATAAAAAGAAAAGAACTAAAAATTGATGTTATGGAAAAGATTCAAGATTATTTTGAAAAATATATGAATTTAGGAGTAAATGCCTTTGACAAATTCTTCCAAGAAGAATTGCCAATGGTAGCGGAGAAAGAAACAGAATATAGAGTGTAAAGGAGGAGATAAAATATATGGATCAATCTGTAATAAAGATAAATATGGATGAAAATTTAAGAAAAGATTTTGATAATATATGTCAAGAATTGGGACTCACAATGGCAACTGCAATAACTATGCTTGCAAAAAAAATGATACGAGAAAAGCGTTTACCTTTTGAAGTAAATTTAGACCCATTTTATAGTGAAAGCAATTTAAAAGCCCTTGATAAAAGTATTCAACAGATAAAGGAAGGAAAAATAGTAGTGAAAACTCTTGAAGAATTGGAAAAATTTGAAAATGATTAAGATAACTTTTACCGAACAGGCATTTGAAGAATATATTTTTTTGCAAAATCAAGATAAAAAAACTTTACAGAGAATTAATAGCTTGTTGAAAGACATTGTTAGAAATCCATTTGAAGGAATAGGTAAACCAGAAGAATTAAAAAATAAATACAAGGGTTTTTGGAGTAGAAGAATTGATGAAAAAAATAAAATTGTTTACAAAATTGGAAATGAAGTGATTGAAGTTTATCAATGTAAAGGACATTATGAGGATAAATAAACATCGATAAAAAACTGACGACGAAAGACAGATGAAAGGAAGGAGTCGGAGGCTGTGAAAAAAAGTAAATAGGGGGCGATGTCATTGCGAGCCGAAGGCGTGGCAATCTAAACCACTTAATTTAAATTTAGTAGTTTATTAACAGATCGAGTAGAAATTGGCTAATTGAAAAATTTTTGCAATATATAATTTTCAAAAATACAGATTTTTTTATTTTTAGCAATAAGGCATTCACTTCAACTCC
>CADAWZ010000024.1 GCA_902791745.1 uncultured bacterium | reverse complement strand
GCCATAAAAAACCTCTTCAAAATTTTTGTTAATTATATCATTATATAACAAAATGTAATATAAATCAATTCTAAAAAAATCTTTTTTAGAAATTTTTATATTAGATATCTATTCTTTTATTTTTTTTATGTTATAATTATAAAAAGGTTAAGAATAATATTTCACGAAAATTTTAAATAAAGATATAAAAATAAGGAGATAATATGAAAGATAGAACATTCAAAAATTTTATAATCAGCTTATGTTTAGCCTATACTTTGATTCTATTAACAGGATGTGGTGGAGGCGGTGGAGGTAGCACCTCTGGTGGATTTGGTTATATTGCAACAAATAATATTAATACCGATTCTACAGATAATATCTCCTCTAATAATAATTCTTCTGATAACAATTCTTCTGATAACAATTCTTCTGATAACAATTCTTCTGATAACAATTCTTCTGATAACAATTCTTCTAACGATGATCCTGTTGATAATACTCCTAAAATTTCTCTTTCTTTTACATATCAAGGAGAAACCAAAGATGTTCGCATGAAATTAGGACAATCGTGGAAGATAGATACATCTAAGGCAAAATCTATAGATTCCATAACTATCAATCCTAACTCTGGAGCAGGAGATGGTGAATTTATAAAAATAACAATCCCTGAGAACACAACAAATAGCCCTAAAAACATAAAAATACCTGTAACAAACTCTGAAGGGACAGAACAAATTGCAAATATATCAATAACACAACAAGGTAATAACAAAAAGGCATGGCTTTTTATAAATTACTTTGCATGTGATAATAATCTTGCTGGTGGTCAGCTTGATTCACTAAATATGATGGAAAAAGTAGGTTCTGACGATAACACACATATTATTGCATATTTTGACATGGGGAATAGATCAAATTTAAATTATATTGAAAAATATTCAGATATAATAACAGAAGATGAATGGCCTGGTGGAGCAAGAGAATTTTATTTAATGTTAGACAATACAGATAAAATCACATCTCCTGTAATAAAATACTATCAAGAAAACAATACAGATTCAGCCAATCCTTTTGTATTAACAGAATATCTATTACGTACAATAGAACAATATCCAGCTGAAAAAATTTGTATAAATATCATAAATCATGGTGGAGCATATACTGGCATAATAAGAGATGAAACAAACGATGTTGCAACTAGTACCAGTTCTGAACTTAACTCTGTTAAATATGCTTTAGAAGAAGTATATAAAAAAACAGGTAAAAAAATCGATTTGCTAATGTTCGATGCTTGTTTAATGGCAAATTTTGAAGTAGCGTATGAATTAAAAGATTGTGTGTCATATATAATTGCTTCTGAAGAAGAATCTCTTGTTTCAATATTAGATGGTCTAAATGGTTCAGTAGATTATTATGAATTTTTGTCAGAAACATCTTCGTCTTCTGTATTGAGTTCCGAAATCAAAAAACTACAAAAAGGATTGAAATCTAACATCAATTCAAATTATACAAAAATCACTTCAGATTATAATGGTTTAACTTTAGCAAAAGCAATTTTGCAAGCAAACAAAATAAGAAGAGATAACTTTTTAACAAATGACTATTGCTTTACAAATTACAATACAACTTCAATAATAAATTGCTCAAAAATAAATAATTTAAAAAACGCCCTATCCGATTTTGCAGAATATGTAAAAAAAGCAAATGAGACAGAAAAAGAAATCGTAAAAAATGCTACTGAAAAAGCAATAATTGATTATGAAAAAGATTCAAATATTATAGATGTATACGAAAATATAAAAGAGTATTATGGTATTATTGATGAAGAAGATAAAGATTATGTAAAATATAAACCATTAGGAGAGATTTATTCACCAAGTTACTTAAAGGGTACAATAAATGACATTTCATATACTTTCTCATATTCTGAATTTTGTGTAACAGACCTTGGTTTAATTATGCAGAAAATAAATTTATCTTCGGCAACTGAACTAAAAACAAAAGCTGAAAATGTTTATAAAGCATTAAAAGATGTTATTCCTGAAAATAATTATTATGGAACTGAAAAAATATCTCTTATACCAAGTGATGCCTATGATTTTTCTAACCAAAACTACTATCGTTCATATTTTCCTTTTGGTTATCATAAATATTCTAATGGATTAAGTATTGGATGGTTTACATATAATAAAAATGATCTAACTCTAAATAATTTGAAAGTAAAAACTAATCAATCATTTTCTGAATTTGTTAAATCAACGAAAGATTACTATTCTTACAAATCTTATAATGAAGACACAGGCAAAACTTACTATAAACTTCAATTCTATAAAGATTGCCCAGAATGGATAGAAATGCAAGAATCACTATATTAGCACAAAAAGATATAGCAAAATATTTGAAAATCAATTGCTTAATTTCTAAATAGTAAATGGAGCAGAACTTGAAAAATAAAACAGATTCAAATACAAAGAAAAAAAATTTACTTCTAATTATACTATCCTTAATTATTTTCTTTCTTGGAATAGCAATGTTCGGATTCTTGAAAATAATAAATGCAAAGGGGTATTCAACAGCAATATCTGCTATGACAGCAGAAACAGAAGAAGTAAATCAAATGATGGAAAATTTTCTGAAGCCAACAACAGATATGTTGTTAACAGTCAATAAATGGTATGGAAACGATCTTATATCCATAAATGAAGATGAAAAATTTGCATCGATGTTGATTCCCCTTTTGTCTCAATATTCACAAATAAATGGTTTTATTTTAATGGATTCTCAAGAGCAATTAATAATGATCACCAAACAAAATGATCATTGGATAAGCTATACAATAAAACAAAGAATAATGAATATTGGGAATACAATGATAGAATCTAAAAATTCTTGTAAAATAGCAACTTATGATCAAAATGGAAAAAAAATATCCTCTTCTATGAAGATAATTCCACAAGATTTAAAAGACTTGATAGAATTTCCAGATAATAATTTAAATGTAGAAGAAGAAAAAGTAAATTGGGAAATTTCCAAAAGAGAACAATTAATGAATAATGGAAAAATAGTATTTTCGCAACAATGGCTTGCAAATAATAAAGTAATAAAAGCCTCAATTTCTTTTGAAGTTACAGATATAATAACAAAATTTTCCTCAATACCGTTTTCTGAACATTTTCAAATATTTATGATCAATAAGTTAGGAGAAGGAATAAATATTTTTTCAGGTGAAAAAGTACCTAAAGACTTCATAATACAATCAGAAAAATCAATAACTAAAGATTGGAATGAGAGAGGTAAAAAATTAATATCACCTGTTAGAATTGCTGATTTAGGATTGTTATATTATATACAACCTTTTTCTGGAGATAATTCAATATATTTAGGAATAATTCTATATGAACAACTTATGAAAGAGAGAGTAGCATCAAGTTTATCGGGTTTTAATACAGTGTCTTTTGTAATAGCAGGAATTGGTCTTGCAATGTTTTTCATAAGCATAATAATAACAAGAAAAGAAGATGTACAATTAGGAATTTATTCATTACCTAAAAATGAAGAAGAATGGAAAAAATTGATATCAAATGGTGAAAATACAAATTTAGAATTCAAATCAACAATGCGTTGGGACATGGTAAAGTCTTGTAAAAATACATCCCTTGAAAATGTAATAATAAAAACTGTTGGAGCATTTTCTAATAGTGAAGGAGGTATCCTTATCATAGGAATAGAAGATAACGGCAATATTTTAGGCTTAGAAAATGATTATTCAACTCTTCCAAAACAGAATAAAGATGGATTTGAACTTCATTTAAGAGAATTATTAAATGGTGCTTGTGGAATAAGTAATACTGCAAAAAATATTAAGACAGAATTTCCAATTTTAGATGAAAAAGAAATCTGTGCAGTCATTATTTATCCTTCTACTTCACCTATTTATACAAAAATAATCGATCCTAAAAAAGGTAAAACAGAAAAATTCTATATACGAAGTGGAAATTCTTCACGAGAACTCGAACAAATTTCAGATGTAACAAATTATATAATGTCTCATTTCAAGAATAAGAAAAAGTTATATAAAAAATAAAAAAAAATGGACTGTGATTTTTCACAGTCCATTTTTTTTATTTTTTAAATTCTATTGTAGGTTTCTTATGTTCTTTTATAACATCTTCAGTTATAATGCACTTTTTAGCATTTTCCATTGAAGGAACTTCATACATAACATCTATCATAAAATCTTCCATAATACTTCTCAAAGCTCTTGCTCCAGTTTTTCTCTTATGAGCTTCTTCTGCAATTGCTTTAATAGCTCCATCTGTTATCTCAAATTCGACATCTTCAAAAGATAACATTTTTCTATATTGCTTTACTATAGCATTTTTAGGCTCTACAAGAATTTTTTCAAGCATTTCTTCTGTTAAAGCATGAAGTGGAACTGCTACTGGAAGACGACCAATTAGTTCTGGAATTAAACCAAATTTCATCAAATCATCTGGCATAACTTTCTCAAGTATGTTTTCATCTTCTTTTTCTTTCTTAGTTTTAATTTCAGCTCTAAATCCAATAGCCTGTTCTTTCACTCTCTCTTCAATAACTTTATCAATACCTTCAAAAGCACCACCACATATAAACAAAATATCTGTTGTATCAATTTGTAAATACTCTTGATGTGGATGCTTTCTACCACCTTGTGGCGGAACATTTGCCTTAGTGCCTTCTAATATTTTTAAAAGAGCCTGTTGAACTCCTTCTCCAGAAACATCTCTTGTTATTGAAGGATTTTCACTCTTTCTTGAAATTTTATCTATTTCATCTATATAGATTATTCCATGCTCGGCTTTTTTCATGTCATAATCGGCACTTTGAATTAATTTTAAAAGTATATTTTCAACATCTTCTCCAACATATCCAGCTTCTGTCAAAGATGTTGCATCAGCTATTGCCAATGGAACATTTAATATCTTTGCTAAACATTGTGCAAGATATGTTTTACCACTTCCAGTAGGTCCAATCAAAAGAATATTACTTTTTTGAATCTCCACATCTTCATTTTTTTCAATATCTTTTTTATTTCTTTTACGATATGTCGATTTTGCTAATTTTTCATTTGACTCAATTCTTTTGTAATGATTATATACAGAAACAGCAAGGGCTTTTTTCGCTTTTTCTTGACCTATTATATATTGATCCAAAATCTCTGTAATTTCTTTAGGTTTACGAAGAGAGATACCATCTTTTTTATTTTTATTATTAAAATCTATATCTTCTTCAAGAATTGAATTACAAAGGTCTATACATTCATTACATATAGAAGCAGTTGCTCCTGGTAGAATTCTATCTACTTGTTCTTCACTCTTTCCACAGAAAGAGCATTTTTTATTGCCGTTATTATCTCCGTAAAGATACATGACTCTCCTTTTTTCGGCATATTACAAAAAAAATCCGCATTTTAGTTGATAAGAAATGCGGATTCTTTTTGCATTTTCCTAACGTGTTTCTTTAGTTATCACTTTATCTATTAAGCCATATTCTACAGCTTCAGTTGCCGACATATAATAATCTCTTTCAGTATCTCTTTTTACTTTTTCAAGAGGTTGTCCTGTATTGTTAGCAATTATATTATTCAAAGTTTCCTTTGTTTTTATAATTTCTCTTGCATGAATATCTACATCTGTTGCTTGTCCACCTATGCTTTTTATCCAAGGCTGATGTATCAATATTCTTGAATAAGGAAGAGAAAATCTTTTACCCTTTGCACCAGAACATAAAAGAAGAGCAGCAGCACTTGCAGCCATTCCTATACATATTGTTGAAACATCTGGCTTTATAAGTTGCATACAATCATATATAGCCATTCCAGCTGTAACAGAACCACCAGGACTATTAATATACAAATCAATATCCTTATCTGGATCTTCCTGTTCTAAGAAAAGAAGTTGAGCTATAATCAAATTTGCAAGTGAATCCTCTATTTCATCTCCAAGAAATATGATTCTATTTTTTAGAAGTCTTGAATAAATATCATATGAACGCTCACCCCTTGATGTCTGTTCAACAACCATAGGGATAAGGTGTTGCATTCTCATATCAATCATATTTATATGCCTCCATTTTTAGGCTTCTTATAAAATATTATTCTGCTTTTGGTTCTTCAGCAGGAAGTTCTTCTGCTTTTGGTTCTTCAACAGGTGCTTCTTCTGATTCAATAGCCATTTTTTCTTCTGCTTCTGCAGTCTCTTTAGCTACATCAATAATTTCTTCTTCACCTTTTGATTCAATAGTTTTATATGTTATATCTGCATTTTCTACAACAAATTCAAGTGCCTTATCAAGAAGTATTCCTTCTTCTATTTCTGCAATTCTACCTGATTTTATAAGGTCTTTTCTCATTTTTCTGACATCTCTTCCACCTGATATTTCAGCCAATCTTTCATTGACTTCTTCATCAGTTACAGATATATCTTCCTTTTTGGCAATGGCATGAAGTATTACTTGAACAGCAGCATATTTTTCTGCTTCAGCTCTTCTTGTTTCTGCAATCTTCTTGATTTCTTCATCACCTAAATTTTTGAAAATATCTAATCCCTGTCTTGCATAAGATTGAGCCATTTTTGAAAGAATTCCATTTAATTCAGCCATTACAAGACTTTCAGGAAGATCAACTTTGATTGATTCAGCTAATTTTTCACCAGCGACATTTTTAGAATCATTCAATGTACGAGCAGCTGCATTTTCATCCATTCTTCTGTTTATGTCTTCAAGCATTTTTTCATAAGTATCATATTCTGATACTTGTTTTGCAAATTCATCATCTAACTCTGGAAGAGTCTTTGTTTGAATTTCATGAAGAGTAAATTTGAAGTTGGCATGTTTACCTTTGAGAACTGAGTGATAATCTTCTGGGAAAGTTATTTCAAATTCTTTTGTCTCACCTTTTTTTACACCAATTATACTATCTGTAAAACCTGGTACAAATGAAGTAGGAATAACCTGCATTGTATAATTTTTTACACTACCTTCTTTTACTTTTTTGCCATTTACTGTACATAGAAAATCTACAAAAGCATAATCTCCCTCTTGAAGTCCTCTATCCTCTTCAATTGGTGTGTAAACAGCTGCTTGTTCTCTCAAAAATTCAATAGCTTTCTCAACAGCTGCTTCTTTAATATCTTCTTTTTCTACTTCAAATTTTAAATGCTTATATGCACTTTCTTCAAGTTCCAACTCAGGATATACATCAACTTTAGCTGTATATTCAATCTCTGTATCAGCCTTGTAATTTGTTATATTTATTTCTGGCCTTGTTATAGGTCTTATTTTATTTTCTTCAACTGCCTTTGGATAAGACTTTTCAATCAAATCTTCCATAACTCTTGCTTTCAAAGCATCCTGATTAAGAGCTTGTTCTGCAAGTTTTCTTGGAGCTTTTCCCTTTCTAAATCCTGGTACAGAAACAGTCTTTATAGCTGAAACAACAGCCTTTTCATGAGCCTCTTTTATTTCGGCTTCTTCTATTTTTACAGTAAGTGTACAGGTGCTTTTTTCACCTTTTTTAATCTCTGACTTCATGACTAAAAAAACCTCTCGTATATTATTTATACACTATCTTATAATAAATTAGTGTTATTTTTCTAAAATTTTTGTAAAAATAAGAATTCTATAATTTAATAGTCTATTTCCTGCATTTATAATAAATATTTATAATATTATTTTACTTGCAATATATCTCTTATTTTTTCTGCGAAATCTTCAAAAAATTCTCTATCTTCAAAAAATCCTCTTTCTTTATTTGTTAAGAAAAATAAAGGAAATTTATTCACCTTTCTTTTAGAAAACGGCAAATCTATAGGATGTTCCATATATATTTTAGTTGATCTTGGAGCTGAGCCTGAAAGATATGTGAAAACAACATCTCTAATATCAGAACTCTTAATAAAAATAGAACCTCTTTCTATTTTTTCACAAGTAATTTCTATTCCTGAATTGAAAATTTTAACATATTGCTTTTTATTTTCCCCCAAAAATACGATTAAAGATAAAATAAAAGCTAAAAACAAAGGCAAAGTAACTAAAAAAAAAGGTAAAAAACAATTGTCAAATGAATCATTATCAAATAACAAAATTATTACAGGCAAAACAATCACAAATAGAATAGATAATATTGTGCTAAGTGTTAATAAAATACACTCTAATTGACTATTAAAAATATTTTCACGCAAAGAAGTATAAAAAGAGGGTAAATTACTTTGCATCTCAATTTTTAAATCCGATATAGGATCGTTATTAAATTTTATGTTCTCTGAAAAAATATTGTTCATGTTTTTCCCATAAAAAAAACAGCCTAAAATTTTAGCTGTTTAGTTTATTTTTATAAATTAAAAAGCGGAAGAAGGGATTCGGACCCTCGACCCTCGCCTTGGCAAGGCGATGCTCTAGCCGCTGAGCTACTTCCGCAATTTCCCCTTCCTTTTATTAAGGTTATGATAAAAATCCAAAAGATTTTAGTTATATACAGGGGATTTTAAAAAAGCGGAAGAAGGGATTCGGACCCTCGACCCTCGCCTTGGCAAGGCGATGCTCTAGCCGCTGAGCTACTTCCGCATATTTATTTTGAGACGATGGGCGAGAAGGGACTCGAACCCCCACGGCAATACCACTAGATCCTAAGTCTAGCGCGTCTACCAATTCCGCCACTCGCCCGAAGGTGAATGGGTCTTGAGAGGCTCGAACTCTCGACACCCTGATTAAGAGTCAGGTGCTCTACCAACTGAGCTAAAGACCCTTCTATTAAAAAAAATAGGTCGTACGGGACTCGAACCCATGACACCCTGATTAAAAGTCAGGTGCTCTAGCCAACTGAGCTAACGACCCATGTAAAACTATTAATTTGTTCTGCCAAGGTGAGTGGTGGGACTTGAACCCACGACCTCTGGTTCCACAGACCAGCGCTCTAACCAATTGAGCTACACTCACCATTTAAAAGCACGGCTAGAGGGAATCGAACCCACGACCCACTGCTTAGAAGGCAGTTGCTCTAATCCGCTGAGCTATAGCCGCATTGATTCAGGCATTTAAGACTGAAGTCGGGGTGAGAGGATTCGAACCTCCGACCCCCTGGTCCCAAACCAGATGCGCTAGCCAAGCTGCGCTACACCCCGAAAGTCATCTGCCATATCCTGTATTGGTTTGCTCCTTGACAGTGAGGACATTATACAACTGTATTTTCATTTTGTCAATAGTTTTTTAAATTTTTTTTTATTTTTTTTTTGATATGGCAGATTTAAGACCTATTTAGGGATACTAACCCAACCTTGACGACCATCAATTTTTACAATTGATTCATCAAGTGGTGAATTTTTTTGTATAAATTTATGAACAGTATCTCTCAATTCAAATTCTGTTACTTGTTTATTTGTACCTTCATGCATTCCAGGGAATTCATTACTATCTGAAACAAGGTAATCAATAGAAGCAACACTATAAGTCTTGCCTAAATCAATAGGTTGTCCGCCAACAGTTACATTACTTACTCGATGACCTTGTGGTTGGCTTGGATCAAATGTAGCTCTCAATCCAGCAAATTGAATTATATTTGTTGAACCTTTTACAGGTATTGTTTCTGCATTTCCAGCACTTTCTTCAAGCACTTTCATTATAGAAGCACCAGTCATGTCAACTGTTACAATTTGATTGTCATATGGAAGCAAATTGAATACATCACCAAATTTTATTTCACCTTTATCTATTGCTTTTTTCATTGCACCTGTATTTAAAAATGCAATGTCAGCACCTGTGGCATCTATCATTGAATCAGTAACAATATTTCCAGCTGTTGATTCAGGAGTAAATTTATCTCTTGTTATCCCAACTGTACTTGAACCAACTTTTACACTCATCACTTCATCAACTTTTGCAGCAATAGGTGCGAGTTCTTTATCAAATTCTGCATTAGGTTGGACATGCTCAGAATCTATTTTATGTATTGTATGTTTAAAAGGCAAAGGTCCTCTTTTCAATCTTTCACTCAAGGGTTTGTTACTTGGTGTTGGTTTATGTAATGTTTGTTCAGAAGACACAGGTCTCATACCTTTAGATTCAGCAGAAGATTCAGATTGTTTAGGTACTACTAAATCGAGTTGCCCCAATGTTTTTGCATGTGGTCCTGCTTTTGTTATAATTGTTTTACCAATGATTATTGGTTCATCCAATTTTTCATGGTCATGACCACCAATAATTACATCAAGTTCAGGTACTGCAGTAGCTAATTTTATATCTTCATCTGTTGCACAGTGTGAAAGAAGAACAAGAACTTCAGCACCTTGCTTATTTAAATCAGGTAATGATTTTTTTATACTATCAGCTGTATCTGCAAATGTAACACCTTCTGTATTGCTCTTAGCACCAAGATTTGGAGTATCTTGTGTTGTTACTCCTATAATTCCAACTTTTACTCCATTTACAACTTTTATTGTATGTGGAGCAACCCCAGGCATGACCTCTCCTGTCTCACTGGCAAGGACATTTGAACCCAAAACATCAAATGCAGCTTGTTCTGCTAATTTTGTCAACTGAGTTCTTCCCCAATCAAATTCATGGTTTCCTATTGCAGCTGCATCATATCCCATTTTCCCCATGAGATCAACGACTGTAGTTCCTTGGTCCATTCCTCCAGCATATGTTCCCTGAGCCCAATCACCAGCATCTAAAAGAAGGGTGTTCTCATCTCTATTTTCGTCTATTGCTGTTTTTAGCATAGACATTCCACCTTGTTGAACATCGGGTTTTCCCCACATCGGACTTGAAAATATTGAACCATGAAGATCATCTGTAAAAAGCAATCTTATTGTAATACCATTAGCAGATGGAACCATTGAACTCGCAGTTTGAACTCCTGTACTATGGGCTACATCTATAATGTATTCAGTATCAGAAGAAGATAGCTCACTTACTGTTTGAAGTTCTGTACTTTCCACCCCAGAACTATAACTAACAGATAATGTTGAACTAAATTCACTATTATCTGTTACAGCTTGTGTCGTAGCAAATTTTTTCAATTTTTCTGCATTTAAATCTTGTGCAGGTTTTCCTGATGCTAAATCAGCTTTTTCTGTTATTTCCTGTTGTGGAGTTTCTTCAGGAGTTGCTGTTTGTAGAGCCATTGTATGTCGCATATTTTCTGTAGAAAATGTACGAATACTTGGATTTATTGTATTCATAAAATCAAAATTCCAATCTCTAAAATTATTTTATATTGTATTAAAGATATTATATAATAACAATTAATTCAATTCAAGATAATTTTAATATAATCTTATTAAACAAATGTTAATTTTTTAGATTTTTTTTTCAAAAATGTTATTTCCTTATAAATATTGAATATATTATTAGGAGGAATTAAATACAATGTTTAAAAAGTTCTTAATTTTAGTTTTATCTATTTGCTTTTTTTCTCTTGTTGGATGTGGCGGTTCTGGTTCTTCTAATACTCACTGGGATACATATCAAGTTTTTTCAAGCAACTTACTTCAAGAAGCTGAAGATACAACAAATTTAAATGATTACAAAGATACAACAATTTATTTTACAACTAATCTTTCTTCTGATAAAACTTTAAAAAATTGGGATGAAGAAGCAAAATTTTCTTTCGACCCTAACAAAAATTTTGATGAAGAATTGACAAAAGCAACCGATGATGATGAAGAAGAAGGAACTCTTAATTTTGGAAATCACAAAATTAATAAATCTTCAAGAGATTATCTATTAGAAATTTTTGCAATAAAAAATTTAGCAGATTTAGATGGTCAAACATATTATATTTCTGCTCAAGGTTATAAAGCTGACAATGGTCAATTATATTTAGATATCATTAATATAGAAAAAAAATAAACTAAAAGTACAAAATGTTAACAAAAATTAATAAAATTTTTAAAATTTTATATTGAATTATTTAAATAACCATGTTAAAATAATTTCAAGAATATATCCATGTTTTATTCTTGCCTAAAACATGTAAATCTAAGGAGTTTAAAGTAATGAATATTGGTCAATATGGTACAAGCAATTTAAGCAGTGGAAATTTTGTTAGAAAATTGTTACCAACAGTAGTACAATTAGATCAAAATGCTGTTATAGCTGCAACTGTTCAGCCACAACAGACACAACAAGCACAACCACAACCACAACAGACACAACAAGCAAAACCACAACAACCAGCAAAACAACCTGTCGTAGCTCAACATACTCAACCTGCTGTTCAAACTCAAACAGTAGCTCCAGTTGCAACAGAAGAAATAGCAGAATCAAATTGTAGTACAGAAACAGCTGAAAATAATTACAGTGAAATTCATATTCATCACCATCATCACCACCACAATCATTTTCATCGTTGCTGTCATCATCACCACAATATGTTCAACAATCCTGAATATCAAACAAGATATATAGGAGCATTTGGTTCATACATGGGACAAGTTGGCGGAAACTTCTCATTTTCTGGTTCATTCGCAATGTATGGAAATATGGGAATGCAAGGCATGATGCCTCCAGCACCTCCAATGGAAATGGGAATGTATGGAATGATGCCTCCAGCACCTCCAATGGAAATGGGAATGTATGGAATGATGCCTCCAGCACCTCCAATGGAAATGGGAATGTATGGAATGGAACAATTCAGTGATATTCCAACAATGTGTTGCAGTAAATACGCAGGTATCCATAATCCATCTCTTCTTGACAATATTATGTCAAGATTTTCTGGATATACATATTCACCAGAACAAATAGGTTTTAATATGTCTTCCAATGCTTCAATTTCTGCTTTCGAATTTGCACCATTAACAACAACTGCAAGTCCTGCTACATATAATTATGCAATGACAGGACAACTTCCTGATTTTACAGGTAGTCCAACTGATAAAATTGGTCAGATAAGTAACACAATTGAAGAACTCAAAAATTTGAAGAGTGAAATGGGCGTTAATATTAGCCAAATAGAATCACAAATTGCAACTCTTCAAGAACAGCTTGAATCTTTAAAGGCAGAAGAACAGCAACTTGAAGGTGCTAAACAAGAAAAATTACAGGAAAAACATAACTTAACAGCAGAGCAACATAAACAGAAAAATCAACAAACACAGCTAACCCAAGAATCACATACATTAGCAAGAAGAAATGAACAAGTTAGTGCAAGTATAGAAGCTCTTAAGGGAACAATAGAAGCAGAAAAAGCTGCATTAGAGACATTAGAAGCATCAGCAGCTGCAGCATTAGAGCCAACAGCACAAGCAGCAATCCAAACAAAAATTGCAACATTAAAAGCAAAAATTGCAATGGATCAAACAATGCTTCAACAGCAACAAGCTCAATTAGAGCAAATCAAAGCTCAGCAAACAGCAAATAAGCAACAACTTCAACAAGTTGCTCAAGCACTTCAACAACTTGACACAAAACTTCAAGCTGTAAATAGTGAAATAGATGGCATAGATCAAAAACTTGGAAAAGTAAGACAAGAAATTGCCGTTGTTACAGAAAAAGTAAATGAAGGTTTGAATTTTGTTGTAGAGAGAAGAACTGAATCTGGTATGGTTGATTCAAGAATGAACTCTTTGGGTATGTATAACAATTTTGCAAACTCAATGCTTGGAAATTTTGGCATGGGTCAGATGACAAATGAATCATTTAACAATGGTATATCAAATCTTCTTTCAAATTTGACATCTGGAAACAATAGTGGAATGTTCAATGTTGGACTTTCTATGCTTGGCAAAAATCCTTTGACAAGTATTTTTGAGTTAGGCGGTTTTGGAGGTGGCAATCCAAATGGACTTGGAAGCAATTTCTACTCATTAGGTAGCCCAGTATCTGTTGGTGGAATAGGAAGTAATTTCTATTCATTAGGTAGCACCCCATCAGCAGGTAAAATAGGTTCTGACTTTTTCTCATTGGGAAAAGATTCTTTTTGGGGTTTCAAAGCAATGAGTTCAGCCTTCTCAGGAATAGGAATAGCTAACACATTCCAATCATTAGCAAGTCTTTTCTAAATTTTGATTAAAATTTAAATTAAATTTGATTATAAAAGGAAGGTTAAACTAGCCTTCCTTTTTTTATTTTATTATGTATAAGTTCATTGAAAAAAATAATATAAAGATATTAAAATTTGATATTATTGAATCTTTTGGAATTACTAAACATTATTATTCATCCAGAAAAGGTGGAATAAGCCCTTCCCCTTTTGATTCTCTAAATTTGGGACTTCATACTACAGATAAATCAGAAAATGTAATTACTAACAGAAAACTTCTTGAAGAAACTTTTTATATTCCTGTAAGAGATGTTATAAAACTCGAACATGGAGATAGAATAATTCCAATATATGATGATAAAATACCAAATGAAATTCCATTTGCAGATGCAATTATGACAAATAAAAAAAATGTTCCCTTATCTATTTTTTATGCTGATTGCACAGGTATTTTTATATTAGATCCTGTAAAAAAAGTTATTGCCTTAGTACATGCTGGTTGGCGTGGTACTTTAAAAACAATAGCATTGAAAACAATAAAAGCAATGGAAAAAGAATATGGAACAAATCCTAAAAATTGTGTATCTGCAATCTGTCCATCAATAGGTCCATGCTGTTTTGAAGTAAGTGAAGAAACAGCAAATTTATTTTTAAATAGTTTTAATTCTTATTATCCTGAAATATTTTTGAAGGATTTATCTTTGTGTATCTCTAAAAATAATAAGGGTTATTTTGTCAATCTTTGGAATTTAAATAAAATACAGCTCCTCTGTGCAGGATTACAAAATAAAAATATTGTGTCATCGGAGATTTGTACTTCATGTCATAATGATTTATTTTTTTCATATCGCAAAGAAAATAGAGTAACTGGTCGTATGGGAGCTATATTTATGTTAAAATAGTTTTGATTTAAAGGAAGAAAAAATAAATGGCGAAGGAAAAAATTCTTGTAGTTGATGATGAGAAGAATATAGTTGAATTATTGAAGTACAACCTTGAAAAAGAAGGTTATGAAGTTATGTGTGCTTATGATGGCTTTGAAGCAGTAAATGTAACCCGTCAAGAGCATCCAGATTTAATAATTCTCGATATAATGTTACCTGGTCAAGGTGGTCTTGAAGTATGTAGAATCATAAGAAAAGAAACAAAGACACCAATCATAATGGCAACTGCAAAAGGTGAAGAAATTGACAAAATTTTAGGATTAGAGCTCGGAGCTGATGATTATGTTACAAAGCCATTTTCTCCAAGAGAACTTGTTGCAAGAGTTAAAGCTGTTTTAAGAAGAACAAGCTCAAAAGTAGATGAAAAAGACGAACTTGCTTTTGAAGATTTATCTATCAATTTGATGAAACATGAAGTGAGGCTAAAAGGGAAAGAAGTCGATTTAAAGCCTAAAGAATTTGATTTATTAAAATTATTGACAACAAATCCTGGAAAAGTATTTACAAGAGATTTCCTTTTAGAACAACTTTGGGGATATGATTATTTAGGTGACACAAGGACAGTAGATGTTCATATGAGAAGATTGAGGCAAAAAATTGAAGAAGACCCAGCAAATCCAAGATTTTTAAGAACTGTCCATGGAATAGGATATAAATTTCAATTTGAGGCAAGAGACTAATGGCTCGCAGAACTGAGACTTGTTTTCAGGAAGTAATAATTGAAAACTTAGATGATGCTTGTATAGCGGTTGATAAGAATGGAAATATTAAAATTTTTAATTCAATGGCAACAGCTATGTTTGGTATTTCCACAGAAGAAGCTATAAATAAAAAAATTTGGGATGTTGTCAAAATTAAGGAATTAAATAACCTTATAATGGATTCCGCAAGAAATATATCAAAAAGTAAAATTGAAAAAATTGTTATAATAGGTCAGACTACTCCATATTTGATAAAAATTTTTCAAGCATTAAAAGAAGATAAATTATATGGTTCCATTGCTATTTTGAGAAATTTAAGTGAGTATGCAAAAATAGAAAAAGCTTTAAGTAATTATGTAGGAAATTTATCACATGAACTTAAAGCACCTTTAACAGCCATAAAAGGTTATGTTGAGACTTTGCTTGAAGAATCATATTTTTCAAATCCTGAAATAAGTAGAAAATTTTTACAAATAATAAATGATGAAACAAATAGAATGACACGAATGATTGTTGATCTTTTGGATGCAACAAGAAACGAAAATATAAAGGAAAATAATTTATCTTTGGTAAGCCCTTATAAGGCTATTATACAATCTGTCAAACTTTTTGAAGGGCTTGCAAAGCAAAAAAATATAGAAATAGAAATGGATGTTCCTGAAAATATTTCGTTTATAATGGCAAGAGAAGATTATTTACGTCAAATTTTTGTGAATATTCTCGACAATGCAATAAAATTTACAGGAATAAAAAAATCTGGGCATATAAAAATATTGGGAATACCTGATGGTAAAAAAGTAAAATTTATTATAACAGATACAGGTATAGGTATTCCTGAAAATTCAATTCCATTTGTTTTTGATAGATTTTACAGAGTTAAAGATGGAGAAGCCTCATCTTTAGGAGGAACAGGCTTAGGTCTTTCCATAACTAAAAAACTTGTTGAAGACATATCTGGAACTATAGATATATCAAGTAAATTAGGAGAATGGACTAAAGTTACAGTTTCTTTTCCTGCTGGAGTACACTAATAGTATTTGGAGGTTATCATAGATATTTTTTTAAATTCAGATGTTTTGACTTCTATAAAAGGAAAAATGAAATCAGCATTTGACAATGGCAAAGATGTTGGATATTTATATTTTGAAGTTGTTGAAGCAGATGAAATAATAGAAGATTATAGCAAAAAAGAACTAAATATATTGATGAATAATCTTTTAATAGGAATGAGAGATAGAGCAGGACGACTTTTTAGAGAAGAGGATTCTTTTATTATTGATCCTGAAAACAGTTATAGATTTATACTTTTTTTGTTTTCCCCACCTCGAAATAATACTACATTTTCTGAAACAGATTTAAAACTCGTATCGACAAGAATTATGCGACATTTAGAGATGTGTGTAAGAGAAGAATGTGGATATCGAGAAATAGCAGAACATGTCCAATTTGAAAGTGGATATGTAAATTTAGGCAGAGATACTGGATTAAGTTTGGATTTACTTATTTACACTGCATATAGGCAAGCGGCTTTTTTAGCACAACGAGAAAAAATTACTGCTGAACTTCTATCAAATATATCACATGAATTACGCACGCCTCTAACCTGTATAAAGGGTTATGCAGAATCCCTATTAGAGGGAGCTATTGACAATAGAGAATTATGCGAAAAATTTATAAAAATAATAAATGAAGAAGCATGCCGTCTTGAGAGACTTATAAACGATCTTCTTGACATGACTATGATGGAATCAAGACAGATTCAAATGAAATGCAAAGATACAGATATTATAAGGCTAATAAACGATGTAATAGATATAATGACACCTTATGCAGAGAAAAAAGAAATTATCATAAAATCTATAAATTCTGGTTCAACAATAATTGATATAGATGAAGATCGAATTAAACAATTGTTAATAATTCTTATTGATAATGCTATTAAATATTCAAATACTGGTACAACCGTTTTAATAGATTGCAAAAATGAAAATAACTCTTGCTTTTTGACAGTTGAAGACCAAGGTACTGGAATTCCAGACAATGAAAAAGAAAGAGTTTTTGAACGCTTCTACAGATTTGAAAAAAATAACAACAGAAAAGACGGAAGAGGATTAGGACTTTCCATTGCAAGATTCATAGTAGAATCACATGGAGGAATAATATATATAGATAAAGGTTACAAAAAAGGCTGTAGATTTATTATAAAACTTCCATTAAGTGAATTATAATTATTCTTCAAAATATTTGTCTTCTTTTAAGGGTGAAAATCTTCTCAGCCTATTTTCTTCTTTATTTGGCGGATCTACATATATAATGTGATGTTCATCATTTGTTTTATCAGGTTCTGATGTTATATGTGATAGCGACGGATTTGACATTATATATGCAGCAACATCTTTTAATGAATTTGTTGGATCAAAATAATAAGATGTCCCATCTAAATCTTTTATTATGAGAAGCCCTCTTTTTGTTATATGTATATATTGTTCATGTTCAGATTTATTTTCCATATATTAATAATAACACAAAAATATATTTTTGTAAAATAATTTTTTTAAAAGAGATTAAAAAATGGCACAACAAGAAATTTCAGTATTAGGAATAAAAGTTAGAGACATAACTGTAACTGAAACTGCTGAATTAATAGAAAAATTTGTATCAGAAAGAAATAAATCACATTTGATAGTTACATTGGGAACTGAAATGGTCATGGCTTCCCAAAAAGATTCATCACTTAAAGAGTTAATAAATAATGCTTCTTTAGTATGTGCTGATGGAGCAGGTGTAGTTTGGGGAGCTAAAAAAGCAGGTCTAAAAATTAGAGAAAAAGCAGCAGGAGTTGAAATTCTTGAAGAAGTTGTCAAAAGGTCTTCAGAATCAAAATTAAAAATTTTTCTATTGGGAGCAAAACCTGGTACTGCAGAAAAAGCCAAAGAAAATTTAAAAAATAAATATCCAAATTGCAATATTGTTGGAACATTCCATGGTTACTTTAAAGAAGATCTAGAAGCTATTGAAATCATAAAAAAAGCAAAACCAGATGTTATTTTTACTGCACTTGGTTTTCCTAAACAAGAAAAATGGTACTTAAGCCATGCTCAAGAATTAGATATACCTGTAGGCATGGGTGTTGGAGGTAGTTTTGATGTTTTATCTGGCAATATAGCAAGAGCTCCAATGTGGATGAGAAAATTGAGCCTTGAATGGTTATATAGATTGATAAAAGAACCTTCTCGTTTGGGACGAATGATGTCAATACCAAAATTTATTTTTGCAGTGTTATTCTCTAAACATGACAAAAAGAAATAATTTTATTGATTTTATTGATATTTTTTTAAATTTAATATTTCCACCTAAATGTGTTATTTGTAAAAAAAATGGAGATATTTTATGTGAAAATTGTTTTTCTAAAATAAAGCATTTTCCACAACAAAAAATAAATCCACCTCAAAATATAGATTTAATGATAGTTT
Source organism: uncultured bacterium (assembly GCA_902791745.1). Classification (GTDB taxonomy): domain Bacteria; phylum Vulcanimicrobiota; class CADAWZ01; order CADAWZ01; family CADAWZ01; genus CADAWZ01. The sequence goes on along the minus strand of CADAWZ010000024.1, from coordinate 73 downwards.
GTGGATACTATGATGGTATTTTAAAAAAATTAATTAGAAAATTTAAATTTTCTAAACAAAAATCTTTATCTTC
>CADAWZ010000023.1 GCA_902791745.1 uncultured bacterium | reverse complement strand
TCGTCTTTAGATTCATTAACTTTTTCTTTTACAGGTTGAACAACTTCATCTGAATCATTTATTCTCATCTTATAGAAAGACTTCCATACAAAGAACAAACCTAATAAGACTAATATAAAACCAAATATGCGAGCTTGAGAAGGATTCAATGAAACAGCTATTTCAACAGCAAGAAGTCCAAAAAGTGTAGTAAACTTAATAATAGGATTTAAAGAAACTGAAGATGTATCTTTGAAAGGATCTCCAACAGTATCACCAACAACAGAAGCATCATGTAAAGAACTTGTTTTGTCAGCAAGATCTACTTCAACAAATTTCTTAGCATTGTCCCAAGCTCCACCTGCATTTGCCATATAAACAGCAGAATATAAACCAAACAGAGCTAACGAAATTAAGTAACTGATAAAGAAGAAAGAATCCAAACATGCAAAACCAAGTGCAAATAAAAAGACTGCAGCAAAAATGTTTACCATTCCATCTTGTGCATATCTTGTACATATATCAACTACTTCAGTGCTATCTTTTACAGAAGCCTTTGTTGAATTTTTATCTAATTTAATGTTTTTCTTAATAAATTCTACAGCTCTATATGCTCCAGTTGTTACAGCTTGCATTGAAGCTCCACAGAACCAATAAATAACAGCTCCACCTGCAATAAAACCAAGTAAATTTTGTGGTGCTAACAAGCTCAATTTTGTAGAAAGTTCAGCTGAACCAAATCTCTGTTCAAGCATCATAATAATCGAAAATATCATTGCAGTAGCACCGACAACTGCAGTTCCTATCAAAACAGGTTTTGCAGTAGCCTTAAATGTATTTCCTGCACCATCATTTTTCTCAAGATTATATTTTGCTTTAGCAAATTCTGGTTTAAATTTATATTCAGATTTAATCTTCTTTGAAATATCAGGAATATTTTCTATTAAAGAAAGCTCATATACAGACTGAGCATTATCTGTAACAGGACCATAACTATCAACAGCTATTGTAACAGGTCCCATTCCCAACAGTCCAAAAGCAACAAGACCAAATGCAAAAACAGGATAATATGGACCAAAAAATGTGGATAATCCCTGATTGCTTAACCACCAAGCAATTCCCATAAGAACTGCAAGTATTATTCCCATCCAAAATGCACTAAAATTACCTGCAACTATACCAGAAAGTATATTTAAGGAAGAACCACCTTCTTTTGAAGCATTGACAACTTCTTTTACATGTTTTGATGAACAACTTGTAAAAACTTTTGTAAGTTCAGGAATTATAGCAGCTGCTAAAGTTCCACAACTTACTATACCAGCAAGTTTAGCCCAAAGAAATGGATCTTGATAATCCCCAAGCAGTAAGAAACTTGCTAAAATAGTTATTATAACAGCAAAAGCAGAGGAAAATATAACCAAATTAGTAAGAGGTTTCTCAAAGTCTATATCTGTATCTTCTGTAAAAAATTTAGAAGAAACAAAATCATTTACATAATATGCAAGTATAGATGTCAAAATCATTAAAAATCTTATCGTAAATATCCATACAATAAAATCAGCTTTCCAAGCAGTTTCTGGAACAGCAAGACATATAAAAACAATTAAAGCAACACCAGTTACTCCATAAGTTTCAAAACCATCTGCAGTTGGTCCAACACTATCTCCTGCATTATCTCCTGTACAATCAGCTATAACTCCAGGATTTCTTGCATCGTCTTCTTTTATTTTAAAGACTATTTTCATTAAATCTGAACCAATATCTGCAATTTTAGTGAAGATACCACCACATATTCTCAAAACACTTGCTCCTAATGATTCACCAATAGCAAATCCAATAAAACAAGCCCCAGCTGCCGATGGATCAACAAAAACAAAAATTGAAAGCATTATCAATAATTCAACACTTACAAGAAGAAGCCCGATGCTCATTCCTGCACATAAAGGAATAGAAAAAACTGGAAATTGCTTGCCATTTAAAGATGCAAAAGCTGTTCTTGAATTTGCATAGTTGTTTATTCTTATTCCAAACCATGCAACTCCATAAGAACCAAGCATTCCAATTAAAGACCAAAGTAATATAAATAAAGTAGTTGGAATTGACTTTTTAGATAAAACTGCAAAATAAAAAAACATACAAATTGCAATTATTACCCAAATAAAAAGTAAAAATTTGCCCTGTTTTAATAAATATGTTTTACAGGTCTCCCATATAACATTTGAAACATCTGACATAGATTTATGAACAGGCATTTTCTTTACTTGTAAAAATTGGAATATTCCAAAAGCTATTCCAAGCAAAGCAACAACTAAACCTATATAAAATATAGACATACCAGATACAGGTTCTGTTATATTGTTCAAAAAATAAAACTTAGAATCTTTTGCCAAATTTGGTAAGACCAAATCAGCTTCAGAAGCAAAAGCTTTGCCTGAATTTAAAGCAAAGGTCATTAATGAAAATAAGAATATAAATATATTCCTACAAAATTTTATGTCTCTTTGTATCAATATAACCTCCACAAAATTTATATATTAAGATATATTATTTTCTTTTATTTTTTTCTTAAATCCTTCAATACAATTTTTCCTTAGAAATAAGGATTGTATATTTTTTCATCTCCTATTTTAGTAGGTCGTCCATGTCCAGGAAAAACCGAAACATCATCTGGAAGCACAAAAAGTTTATCTTTAACAGAAGTTATTATCTCAGTATGAGAACTACCTGGTAAATCAGTTCTACCAATAGATGATTCAAATAAAGTATCTCCACTAAATAATATTTTATGTTCAGGCAGATATATAGACACTCCACCTTTAGTATGTCCAGGAGTTTCTATAATTTTACATTTTATATTTCCAACAATAAATTCATCACCTTCAGAAAAAAATATTTCAGGAGGAGCTGGCGGTTGTTCAACATCTTCAAAACCAAACATTCTTGTTTGTTCATTGACATTTTCATAAATTGATAAATCTTTTTTGTTTAAACATACAGGAACATTTAATTTCTTTTTAAATGCTAAAATTCCAGCAACATGATCAAAGTGCCCATGTGTACAAAATATATACTTTACAATAATACCAATCTTTTCAACATAAGAAAAAACAAAATCACCTCTTCCACCAATATCAACAATAAACCCCTCTTTTGTGTTTTCATCTGCAATAATATAACAATTACAATCAACAGGTCCTAAAACAAAATTCTTAAAAATCATAACACCCTCTTAACGACTCTCCACTTATAAATTAAAAGAAGATATAATAACACCATCAAAATAATCTGAATTTTTCTGACAATATTCTACAAAATCTACTTTAGATACTTTTTGAGCAATAGAATCAGCATGAACTAAATATTTTTTGTTGAGAATAAAGCCTTCATGAGAAATAACAACACCTATTTTAAAATTTTTCTTTCTGACAAAACCAACTCCAAGAGCCTTTGAAGGAAGTGATTGCAAAAATTTTTCATCAATATATTTCATTGGAATATAATATGCAGAAACCGATTTACTCCAATTTATAGGTAACAATTCTCTACCATCTGCCTGTCTATTTAAAGTTAAATTTACTTGTTCTAAATTTTCACTTGGCAATAAAGAAGTAGTTATATCAGAAAAATATTTGCAGGAATGTAATCGATCATAAGTAAAATGAATTCTATTTCCATATCGTACAAGATTTCCTGGAGTCAATGGCGGATCATAATAATTTAAATACTTCATCATATAACGAGCATTATTATAAGTACATCTATTAGCAAGAGCAAGAGTTGTCAAAACAAAAACAGTACAATCTGTTGTGTCTACAGTAAATACAGGTCCCCTCTCATCATCTTCTCCCAATGGACCAAGCTTATAGGGTGTACCTATCCTCATGTCAGCAATTCTGCAAACCCTATCATCAAAAGAAAGATTTTCACTTGAAATAGGTTTAAGCACTTCATCTATCTGATATCTATTCATTTTCCAAAATGGAAGACTTGAAGCATCTATATTAATAATAAGCAAAAATAAAAAGAAAAAAGAAAAGAATAAAATTTTTTTCATGTAAAAAAATACCTCAAAAAATTAAATTTAAAATTCCGTATTCTGATCCACAGAATACCACAAAAACACTAAATAGTTCAAGTAGGGCAAAGTTTTACATTTTTTTCTGTCTTAGCCAATTCAAATTCAACAGATGTATCAAGTTTTTCTGTTGTAGCATAAGAAGATTTTGTGCAATCATAATAAATCTCAGCAAAATAGACAATATCTTCATATATAGATTTTTCTTGAAAATCAAAAGAATTTATAATTATTTTTTCATCACTATCAAAAAAATATAATTCAATTTTATCAAAAAATAATCCATATATAAAAATAATTGCCGATAACAACAATAAAATGATTAAAAATAGTTTTTTATTCATAAATATATTGTAACATGTTCAAAAAAAAAATCAATAGATAAAAAATAACTTTAAAAGGAATATTTCTTTTTATATAGAATTACAAAATTATTGAAGAGTGATTTGCAGTAAGATTTGTCCACAAAACAATGGATTTAATTAGAATGAAAATCACAAAATTGCTTTTTTTTTTCGGAGGATTTTTATGAATATTTACGTTGGTAACCTGTCATATGATGTAACAGAAGAGGAACTAAGAGCCACATTTGAAGAATATGGTCAGGTAACAACTGCTACAGTAATAAAGGACAAATATACAGGCAGATCAAAGGGATTTGGTTTTGTTGAAATGGCTGAAGCTGAAGCAGCAAAGAAAGCTATAGAAGCTCTCAATGGCAAAGAATATAGAGGCAGAACAGTAAAAGTAAACGAAGCTCTTCCAAAACAAGAACGCCCAAGAACCCCAAGAACAGGCGGATATAGAAACTAAAATATTTATAATAAAAAAAGTGGTTGTGATAGTTTTCACAGCCACTTTTTTTATTCTTTATAAATAAAAAATTTTCTTGACATAAAATTCCATAAAAAAACTATTCCAGTTGAGCATATTTTAGCAACTGTCTTCAACACAATTGTATTCATACCTACAAGATTAACTAAAATATACATCAAAATAAAATTAAATTAAATATTGCAAATTCCAAAAATATTCAAATAAATAAAATAAAGTCCATTCTACAAGGCTGAAATACCGCCAACACAAAAATAAAAAAAAATGTTTTATATTTTTTTATCAAACATTAAGTTATAACACCATTTAACGATATTTCAAAATACAATAAATTGCTCTAATACCATCTTTAAATCCTATCTTCTTGCCTTCCATATTAGTACGTGGATAATAAGAAATTGGAATTTCTTTTATTATAACTTTCTTTTTAGCTAATTTAGCAGTAATTTCAGGCTCAAATCCAAAACGCTTTTCCTCAATATCAATAGATTGGATTATTTCCCGTTTAAAACATTTATAACATGTTTCCATATCTGTCAAATGCAGACCAGTAAAAATATTCGATAAAAATGTTAAAAATTTATTTGCCAAAATATTTGCCAAATTACCTTTTGCTTTTGTATTTAAAAAACGAGAACCATAACATACATCACATTCACCATTTACAAGAGGCTCAAGTACTTTTACATAATCATTTGGCTCATATTCCATATCTGCATCTTGAATAATCACAAAATCACCTGTAACATGCTTAAAACCTTCTTTAAGCGTAGCCCCTTTCCCGTTATTTAATTCTTTATATACAATCTTATTAACAAAATGTTTTATTTCTTTTTCCAAAATATCTCTTGTTCCATCTGAAGAACAATCGTCAACAATAATTATTTCTTTATTCTTTACAGGTGAATTATGAATTTTTTTTACAATCTTTTTTATATTATCTTTCTCATTGTAGCATGGAACAACTATTGACAAAGTAAAATCATTATTTTCCATAACTTTTTACTTCAACATGATCAAATTCTACTATGCTATCTCCATTATTAAATAATCTAAACTCTATGTTATTAACATAAATATTATTTGGTAATCCAAAGTATTTTTTACTTTATCTTGATTAAGACAATCATTGCCATTTAAAAAAGAGCTACAATGAATGTAACTCTTAATTTTAAACTTAAACTCTATAAATTTAATTCTTATCTTTCTGTTCCATCATATACAACTGGAGCACCCTGTGTTGGAACACCTTTTACTGCATTTGTTGGAACAAACATAACAAACTTAAAATCTTTATTTGTTTTTGATCTATTTACTACTTTTACTTTGACTGTCTCTGGAAGAAGAGTATTGGCTTTGTGTGGAACACTTACTGTAGCATTTGTTTCATCTACTCTTACTTTTCCAAATTCAACTCCATTTGGTGTATAAAAGTGTACATCAAATTTTGCCTGCATCTCGCCCATAAAATCTGTATATTGAATTTTGAAAAACTTTCCATTTGTTACTTCAAACATTTCTGTTTCAAAATTTGGTGGAAGATAAAAATAATTATTTCCCTCTGGGTATGCATTTCTTGCATATTGCATTGTATATGCTGGAGAATGATAACCTTGGTCTTGAGCTGAAACTCCAACTGTTGAAGTGAAACAAAGCCCTGCAACTAAAAAAGACAATACAGCTAATTTTTTAAGCACTGTTTAAAATCTCCTTTAAATTTTTTTTATGTATTTTTTATAAAATACAAAACATTTGTTGAAAAATCTGAAACTGAAAACGCTATTACTTAACAAAAATTCTTTGAAAAAATATAAAATCCTTCATAATAAAAGACTTTTTAAAAAACTTTATAATATTATTTCAAAAATATTATTTCAAATGTCCAAAAGAAATTTATTTTATTTTGGTATTTAAGTTAATTTCTAATTGTTAATTTACAATATTATTTGAAAAGCACTTTATAAAATGTTTAAATATTTTTTGATAATGAATATTTATAAGAAATCATCTTGTAAATTAATGAAGCAGCTGTAAATGAGGAATGGTTATTTCCATTTGCAGGACAAAGCTCAACAGCATCACAGGCAATGACATTTTTTGTTTCAAAACACTTTTTCAATATAGATAAAACTTTGTACCAACCAACTCCACCAGGTTCAGGAGTACCAACAGAAGGCATTATAGAAGGATCAAAACAATCAAAATCAAAGGATATATATACATTATCTGTTAAAAGACTTAATATTTTATCTATATCCCATGAGTCCATATCTTTTGCATAAAAAATATATTTATTCAAATCTTTTTCTTTTATATAAGATGCTTCCTCTGGTCCCATACTTCTTATTCCTACTTGAACAACAGGACACATTTCTCTACATCTTCTCATTGGGCATGCATGACTAAATTTTGTTCCTTCATAAAAATCTCTCATATCACTATGAGCATCAAAATGTAAAACAGACAAATCAGGATATATTCCTTTCCAAGCACTTACAATAGGAGGAGTTATTGAATGTTCTCCACCTAACACAATCATAAATTTATCCTTTTGGGCATGTAAGCTTATATAATCCTTGATCTGTTGCATTGCTTCAGCAATAGAGCTCTTTGTAAACTCAGGCTCAGGTAATGTATAGATTCCAAATTTTTCAGATACATCACAATCCAATTCTATATCATAAAATTCCAAGTAATGAGATGCCTCTATTATAGCACTTGGTCCAAATTTAGTTCCTGGAATATAGGAAGTAGATTCTTCATATCCTATAGGAATTATAAAAACATCTGCCTTATTGTAATCTTCTTTATCAGAAAGAAAACTTCCAAAAGTTCCAATCAAACGAGTATTCATTTTTTATACCTCTTGAAAATTACCATTACTTTACACTAAAAGAAACACTATCAGACTCATTATCTGAAATTGCTTCTAAATTATAATTTCCTTTTTCCAATTTCCATTCAAATGAGAAAGGTTCTTCAACATCAGTTAATTTTTTTCCGTTTAATTTCCAAGTTACTCTATTATATCCACCTATTAAATGAAAAATTATCTTTTGATGTTCCTTGTCAACTGTATTATCAATGATAAATACATCACCATCTGAAGGAAAAGTTATCTTCAATTTTTTATCTGAAGTTGAAAAATTTGATATTATTTTCTCACTAAAAATTTTTATTCCTTTTTCTTTAGCCCATTCATAATAAATATTTGGATATATTTCACAAATTTTTTCTTTTATATATCTTTTAGGGGTAGAATTATTAGCTAAATCATTTGTTCTAACATCAATTTGCAATAATTTATGAAAATCGCATTCTCTTGATGAAAAAGAATCAAGTAGAAATAATTCTTTAACGCAATCTTGACAATAATGATTGGGAATTTCACCTGATAATGAACAAATCTTTTTTTCAATTATACCTTCTGGCTTTTTAACATTAATAGGTTTTGAATTTTTATATAGATACTTCATGACAGCATTGAAAACAGGTCCAGCACCTGTAACACCAGAAATATTTTTCATGGAAGAACTATCAAAATTTCCAACCCAAACTCCAACAGTATATTCAGAAGTAGTTCCTATGCACCAATTATCTCTATAATTTTTTGTAGTTCCAGTTTTAACAGCACATTTAAAAGGCAATTTAAGATAACTATTTCTTCCAAAAGCAGGTGTTCTAGCCTCATTATCTGATAAAATATCAAAAATTATATAAGAAACTTGTTCTGAAAATATATTATTTGACTCATGAACACTGTCATCAAGTAAAAATTTAGTTTCAATTCTTTTGCCATGGTTGGAAAAACATCTATAAGCTGATACAAGTTCTTTAAGTGAAACTTCGCCATTTCCCAAGGCTATCCCAGGTCCATACCAATCAGATTGTTTATCAAGTGAAGAAAATCCAAGCTCTTTCAATCTCTTATAAAGATTTCCAACTCCAATATCAATTGCAATTCTAAAGGCAGGCACATTATAAGAACACGCAAGAGCATTTCTAAGTCTTACAGGTCCATGATATTTTCTATCATAATTTAATGGAGAAAAAGAACCATTTTCATCGTTTACAGTTATTTTTATATCTGGAATTATATCTGAAGCTGTTTTTCCACATTCAAGTGCAAGTGCATAGACAAAAGGTTTCAATGTTGAACCAGCCTGTCGAGGAGATATACAAGCATTGACTTGTCCATCCTTTGCAAAAAAATTAACAGAACCAACCATTGCAAGAATATCACCTGTTTTATTGTCTATTACCAAAACTCCTCCATTTGTAACATTCTTCTCTTTCAAAGAAGATACTGAAGAATTTAAGATTCCCTCAACTTCATGTTGTAATTCTAAATCAATAGTTGTTTTTATCTTGCCATGCAATTTTTTATTATTTTTTTTATATTCAGAAACAATATAGTCACAAAAATGTGGTGCTTCAAATGAAAAATTTGGTTCATTTATAACAATTTGTTCCTCAACAGCATTTCTATATTCATATTCTGAAATCAATCCTTGTTCTTTCATAAGAGATAAAATTAAATTTTTTCTTTCAAAAACAGCATCAATATTTCTATATGGATCATAATACGAAGGAAGTAAAGGAATAGAAGCCAAAAAAGCAGATTGTGCTATAGATAATTCCGAAGGTTTTTTTTCAAAATAGCACTCTGATGCCTCTCCTATGCCTTGTAAATATGTTCCATAAGAAACCCTATTTAAATAAAGAGATAAAATTTCTTCTTTAGTAAGATACAATTCCATTCTAAATGCTAAAAGAGTTTCACATATTTTAGCTCCTAATGTTCTCTTCTTATTTTTTAAAATAAGTTTAGCAAGTTGCTGAGTTATAGTCGAACCTCCAGCAACTATTTTCATTTCCTTTAAATTTAGCAAAAAAGCTCTTGCAATACTTTTTAAATCAACTCCATGATGAGAATAAAAACGTTTATCTTCAACAGATAAAATTGCTTTTTTCATATTTTCAGAAATTTCATCTGAAAAAATAAATTCAGAAGTAATAACATCATTTTCAGAAAAGACATTTCTCAAAACAACATCATTTCTATCTACAATAACAGCTGAAAATTCAGATATTTTTATCAAATCATTTAATTTAATAGGTATTAATATATAGATTAAAGAAGATATAAATAAAAGTAATACAATTAATATAAAAAAAAATAAAATCTTTTCTTTTTTCGAATATTCAAAAAATTTCTTTTTCAAAAAAAACATACATTATTACACCCTTTAAAGTTGTAAAACAAAATAATTATATTATAATAAACAATCAATATCAATATTTTTGAAGGTTTTTTAAAAACAAAGTAAAATAAATTAAATTAATATAAAAAAATATAAGGAGATAATTCTTTTATGTATGGGTATATCCTAAAAAAGATAAATTTTATTATACCTCTTCTCGTTTTGTGCTTTTTGATTACAGCAGAATGCAGTTTCGCAACCCCACCTCAAAAAGCTCCCGTACAACAAAAAGCAACAAATGAAGCTCCTGAAAAAACAGCCCCAAACGCTACAGGTACACAAGTTGCAGATCCTAATGCTGTACCGACAGAAACAAACAATAATCAAGGGGATGATCTATTTTCAGAAGATAAAAAAGAGGGAACTTCTGCAAATCAAGAAACCGAGACTTCTCAAAATCCAATAAAAGCAGAATTAGCTAAATTTGGATTACCAGAATGGTCGATATATGCTATAGGCGGAGTATTAATATTAATAATAATAGTTATTGTAATGGCTACTATGGGGGGCAAAAAATCAGCAAAATATGTCTGCTCAAAATGTGGTGCAAAAGTCCTTCCTGGTAATGATCTTTGTGAATCTTGTAAAAATCAAGAGATGATGTTACAAATAGAAAGTAACATGGGACAGATACAACCTAATCAACCAAATGTAAATCCTCAAAATTCATTTGATATGGGTACTGCTTCCTCCACTATGGGAAATATACAGACCCAAGCTCCTATAATGCAACAAGACCCAATAAATCCACCACCAGTAGCTCCACCACCTCCTCCCCCACAACCCATGGCTAAAAAGCAAATTCCAACAGGAAGAGTTGTTGCACAAATTAGCATAAGAAAAGGAGCAAATAACGGACATAGATTCAAATATTATGACTCACAAAATCAAGTTATTATAGGAACAGATAAAGAATGTGATTTCCAAATAGAAGATGAAGCTGCAGAAGACGATAGACTTCCAAAAATTGCATCAAGACATGCTATGATAACACTTGAAAATGGTTCTATATTTACGATTCATGATATGAGTACAACTGGTATGTTTGTAAATAATAATCCAGTAAAACAACAACAGTTAAAAACAGGTGATGTAATAAAAATTGGAACAACAGAATTGACATTTGCAAGATTATAATAAAGTAACAAAAAAAATCCAGTAGATTTAAAATCTACTGGATTTTTTTTGTTACTTTATTAATTAATAGTTTACTTTATATCTATTTCAAATCCACAACAAGGCATTCCTATTGACCAATTGTCTAAAACTTCTGGATGAATCTCCCCTATTACACCGATATTTACACCTTTGTACATTATAGCACCAGTTCTTCCAACAATATAAGAAGGATGTTCTATTGGTTCCAATTTATATTCTCTTCCAAGATAATACATAAGAGCCTGTAAGATACTACTTATCTCAGAAAAATTTGCATTGCTGTGAGCAACTAAAACTGACAATTTATGTTTTGTCTCATAACCTGTTTTTTCATCTCCTGAAGCAACTTCTCCGATTTCAAAAATCCTATGTGGATATTCTGCTCTTGGATTTTTTGATTCGATCTCAAGAAGAATAGGAATTATTGATTTTCTTACAGCTCCATAAGTTTCTGTCATTGGATTTGCAATTTCAGCTATCCCTGATTCATCTCTCATTTTTACAGTTTGATTTTCTTTTGAAGTCAAAATATATGTCATAACTTCTTGGAAATTCATGCCTATCAAAAGTTCTCTCATCAATTTTTCGAGTTTTGAAACTTCTGATTCTGAGCCAACAGTAAAACTATCGAGCATTTTTGGGACAAAATTGTTATATCCATAACAAATACAATAATCTTCTACCAAATCCGACATATGTAGAATATCCCTTCTATATGAAGGAGGAGTACAAGACAATGTATTTGCATCAACTCTTTTTACGACATGTCCAAATTTTCTAAGTGACTTTTCAAGTTCATCAATAGTTACATCAAGACCTGTCAACTTTTTAGTAAAATCTAAGGTAACTTCTGTTGAATCCTCAAATTTGGAAGGAGATATAAATTTTTCTGACTCATATTCAATGGTAAATGGTTCAATAATACCACCATGATCAGCAATATTTACAGCCATGATATTTGCCACAAGCATTACTGATTCTTTTTCAGTTCCAGTAACTTCAACGAAAAGATTTTCATCTCCAACTTTTACTTTTCCAAGATTATTACTATTTATTACAGGTGGAAATGACATAACCTCGCCTGAATCATCTGTCAAAAGAGGAAATTTTTCAAATTTAGAGACAATATTTCCATATTGAATACCTTTTGGATGTTTTTCAAGGATTTCAGAAAGTGTCATATTTTCTTCAAATCCAAGGGGTACAAAAGTCTTTGTCTTTTCAGAAGCTATATAGTGAACAGGTAATTTTACCTTGTTGAAATCATAAATACCAATAGCTATAAGTTCTCTTTTTCTACCAAAATTATCACAAAGTTTTTCCTGTGCCTGTATGAGTTGTTTCAAAAGTTCATCTGTAACTTTTGTTCCACTTACTGAAAAACCAGCAATATATGGTCTTATTCCTTGGAGGCTTGGATCTACTTTTATTACATTTTCTGTTTTTGGAGTTTTATCAAAGAAATCATAATCTGCATGTTCATCAAACATACATGCCTTTATCTGTCTTGCAGTTCCCTCTAATGACCATAAATCAGGTCTATTTGTATCGTTATTTTCAAGTTTCAACTCGTCTGTTTCTGAATCGTATTCTTTCAATTCACTTTTTACAGCATCAAGATAATCTTCCAAATTTTCAAGATTTACTTCTTCCTTCCCAATCATATTGAGAAGACCTTTTAATGAACAATTATAACCTGGCATTTACTACACCCCCTTTGAATCTCTGATGAAGTCTAAATCATGGCTAAATAGTTGTCTTATATCATTTATTCCAAGGGAAACCATGGCCATTCTATCAATACCAAGTCCCCATGCTATGACAGGAGATTTTACACCAAGAGGAAGAGTTACTTCTTTTCTAAATATACCAGCACCGCCCAATTCTATCCATCCTAAAATTGGGTGCTTTGCATGCATTTCCACAGAAGGTTCTGTAAATGGAAAATACGCAGGTCTAAATTTGATTTCTTCTGTTCCTGCTATCTCTTTTGCAAAAAGTTTCAAAAGTCCTAAAAGTTTTGCAAAATTTATATTTTCATCGACTGCAATTCCCTCTACTTGGAAAAAATCTGTTCCATGTGTTGCATCTATTTGATCATATCTGAAACATCTTGCAACAGCAAAATATTTACCTGGATTTTTAGGACCAGATGCAAGAGTTCTTGCCGAAATTGCAGTTCCTTGACTTCTCATTATGAGACGTTTTGTTCTTTCTTCATCAAATATATATCCCCAACCTTTACTTGCAAATTGCTTGCCATTTTCATGGGCTGATTTTACATTTGAATAAAATGGTTCTTCTATATCTTTTGGCTTTTCTGTATTTTTTACAAAATAAACATCATGGATATTTCTTGCTGAGTGAAATTGTGGCATAAATAAGGCATCCATGTCCCAAAATTCATTTTCAACAAGTGGACCAGACATTTCTTCAAAGCCAAGACCAACAAGTTTTTGTCGCACATTTTCAAGAAATTGTCTGTAAGGATGTTTCTTTCCGATCAAAAGTTTTGGAGCATTTAAATTTATGTCATATTTTCTTATATCTGCCTCACGCCATTTACCAGAAGCAAGAAGTTGTGGTGTAATTTGATTTACAACTTGTCTAATTTTCAAGAAAGGAAGAATAGCCTTACCTTCTTCAGTTATTGAAATTTCAAGCAAAATTTTTTCATCAATTCTAAAAAATCCTTTTTCAGGTGTTCTCTTCTTAAATCCTTGTCTTATTTCATCAACTTCTTCTTTTGATAGTTCACAAATATCTACTGTTCCAAGTTCCTTTATTTTTTTAAAAATAGAAAGTCTTTTTTCCAAAATTGATATAAAATCCGAATCAGATTTTTTTATAATTCCATTTTCAATAACAACAGCAGAATTTTTTCTTAAATTGCCAATTAAAGGATTTACCTTAGCTGGTTCCATTCCAACAGCAGTTGGCAAATCTTTTAATGAAATACCATCTTGATTAGAAGCAATTACTTCCAAAATTTTTGTTTCTGGAAATCCATTTTCTGCTATTTCTGAACCTATAGAAGTTATAGATACGAATTCTTTTCTTCCAATTTCAGAAGTTTTTATAAAATTTTTTAGTAAAAGCCATTCTATAGCTGTTCTAAGTTGATTTACAGGAATCTCAGAAGCTATAGAAAGCTCTTCATTAGAAAATACATCTTTCTTTTTAAATGCCATTAATACAGCAATTTCAAGAGGATGAAGACGCTCAACAGTTTCGTTCATTTTTGTTCTCCTTAAAATTTTAACTGTTCAAGTACAGTATTTGGATAATAATTTTCTAAAATTTTATCATAAGTATATCCATTTTTTGCAAGTCCATAAGCTCCCCATTGGCACATTCCAACACCATGTCCCCAACCTGAGCCTTCAAATGTAAATGAATATACAGCAGAATCTGAAAATTCTTCATTATTAGTATTTAGAGAAACAGGAAGAGAAATCAAATTTACAATACGCAAAATTGAATTAATTTCACTGTCTAAATTTATAACAGATTCAGCAGGAATATCATTTTTTGATTCAGCTTTTACTTTTTCAAGAAGTGCTATTTTTTGAGCTTTTGTTAGAGGAATTTCAGAAATTGTATATTTTGTACTTTTTTGTTTTCCAGCTCCAATAATCAGTCTAAGTTCTGCACCTCTTATTATTTTATTTCCAGTTGAAGTTATTAATTTCACGAGAGCAGCTCTACCTGATTCATCTTGCTTTACAATCTTTATTGAGTACAATTCTCCATTAATTATTTTCTTTTCTCTCAAAAGCATTGAAAGTTCATTTCTTGTTATTGTATAACTCCAATCACTTTTCATACAATAAGGACAATCTCTTGAAACAAGATAAGGTACAGGAGATGATGAAAAAACATTTTCACATGGACTTGTTTTACCATCACAACTCGAATAAAAATAGCAATTAATAGGATTACCTTCATAAGTCAAAATCTCTCCTGCTGTTTCAGACACTGCAACAATAACATTTGGAGATTCTCCACTACAACCAGTATAAACTTGATCCATTACAGTCGAAAATAGATCAAAATATTTATTTCGAGGTGATTTTTTTTTCACGGCAGAATAAGTTCTCGCAGCAACACTTTGAGCTTTTAATGCCTCTACATTCCAACTTGCAGGCATTTCACTTCCAACAACACCATATAAATAATCCTCAATACCGAGTTTATTTATAACAAATAACGAATTCTTTTTGTTAAATACAACAAAAATATCTCCTCTATATTTATTACTACCTATTTTAATATATGTTGGAGAAGTTATTTTAAAACTATCTGATTTATATTTGCCAAATGAAATACAATCTTCTTCTGCTTTAAAAATTATAGGCTCAGAACTCTTAAAATTTTCTTCATCTTGTACAAATACAGATAATTCACCTGAACATGGATAAACAGTAACCGATTTAGAAGTAAACAAATGTACTCTTATCATATTTGGTGTATCTTCAGGAGGATTTGCATTTAAAACTCCTGAAGAGAAAAAGAAAAACAATACAATACAAAAAATAGATAGTTTTTTTATATACATTTTATAAATAAATTGCCCTTAAAATTGAATTTTGCAAAAAAAAACAGATTCTAAAAAAGAACCTGCTTTTTATATGAGGATACCGAAGATCGGAATCGAACCGATACGAGATGATAAATCTCCCAGGATTTTAAGTCCTGTGCGTCTACCTATTCCGCCACTCCGGCAGGACATTTAAGATATTCTCTAATATTTCCGAAGTGTATTATAACTAATTTCACAAAATATGTCAATAGATTTTTAAAAAATATTTTTATAATATTATTTCGAATTTTCAAAAATCAATTTATTGATGTAGATGTAAAAAAATTTTCAACCTCTTAAATTGAAATTTCATACTATACTCTTATTTAATAGTAAAACTTGAAATACATCTAAGAAATTAATTATGTCATACCATAAAATATAATATATTTTCTATTATATCAAAATTTCCTTTTAAAAAATAAAGAAAATAAAAAAATACTTGACAGTTTTATAAATTATATATATAATTATCTGAGTTAATCCCCTTGAAAGGATTGCAGTTAAGGATCGGAGGAATGCGATTTGTTAAAACTGTCATCACAAGCAACACCAGATCTAAGTCGAGAAACCGATGAAGATATTGTAAAATTAGCAAAAGATGGGGAGGAGTTCGCAACAGAATACCTTATAAACAAATATAAAAACTTTGTAAGAGTAAAAGCAAAATCTTATTTTTTAGTTGGTGCAGATAGAGAAGACATTATACAGGAAGGTATGATTGGTTTATATAAAGCTATAAGAGATTTTAGAGCTGATAAACTTTCGTCTTTTAGAGCATTTGCTGAATTATGTATAACAAGACAAATAATAACAGCAATAAAAACAGCTACAAGACAAAAGCATATACCTTTAAATTCTTATATATCACTCAATAAGCCAATTTATGACGAAGACTCAGATAGGACAATGCTCGATATTCTATCTGGAACTAAAATAACCGACCCAGAAGAAGTTTTTATAAGCCATGAATTATCTGATGATTTGAGAGAAAGAATTCAAGAAAATTTAAGTGAACTTGAATCACAAGTTTTACTTTCATATCTTGAAGGAAAAAGCTATCAAGAAATGGCAAAAGAATTAAACCGCCATGTCAAATCAATAGATAATGCCCTTCAAAGAGTTAAAAGAAAAATAGAAAAAACTCTTGGCGAAAAAAATAACTATTAAAAAATAGAACTTGAAAAAAGATAAGGAGAGAAAATTTTGATGGATACAAAATTTGTTTGTTCAGTATGTGGTTATGAATATGATCCTGCAAATGGTGATGATAATGCAGATATAGCTCCAGGCACACCATTTGAAAATCTCCCTGATGATTGGGTATGTCCAATATGTGGAGTTGGAAAAGACCAATTTGAACCAGCAGAATAATACTATATAATAAAAGATAAAAAAAAGTGGTGTAAAAATAATTATTTTTGCACCACTTTTTTTTAAAACAGTAATTTTCAAAATTACTACAAAGGTAATACATATTATTTTACTTTGGTATATAAGACATTCACTACAACTCCGCTTTGCTCTAATTCCGTTCATTGCCTTATATAACCAAAGTAAATTTGCAAGAATTTTGAAAATTACTGTAATATATAAAATAGGATAAAGACATGGACGAAATAATAAAAAAGGCAGAAAATGGCGATATTAAAGCTCAAGAAGAACTTGGAAAATACTATTATCAAAATACAAAAGAAAAAGATTTAGAAAAGTCTTTTTATTGGTTTTTAAAAGCAGGTGAAAGTGGTTCAAAAGAAGCTCAATATAATCTTGGATTTTTTTATGAAACAGGTCATGGAACCCCAAAAGATATAAAAAAAGCTCTTGAATGGTATAAAAAATCTGCCAAACAAGGTTTTCAAAAAGCACAATATAATCTCGGTTGTATCTATGCAAGAGGAATAGAAGTTGAACAAGATTGGAAAGAATCAACAAGATGGTTCGAACGAGCTGGTGGAAATGGTCATGTAAAATCTCAAAGAATGGCAGGAATAGCTTATGCAACTGGGAAAGGAGTAAAACAAAATCAAGAGCAGGCATTTAGATATTTTAAAAAATCAGCTGAAGGAAACGATCCAGAAGCTCAATTTTACCTTGCCGTTTGTTATGACACAGGACAAGGGGTTGAAAAAAATATAGCAGAAGCTGTTAATTGGTACAAAAAATCAGCTGAAAATGGAAATTCAGAAGCTCAAATTTGTCTTGCTGAATGTCTTTTAAAAGGTGAAGGCATAGAAAAAAATGAAAAAGAGGCTTTTTTTTGGATGAATAAATCGGCAGAACAATTAAATCCCGATGCTCTTTACTATTTAGGAACTTTCTATTTAGAAGGAATAGGTACGGAAAAAAATGTTGAAAGAGCAAAAGACTTACTCCAAAAATCAGCAGAATTAGGAAATCAAGAGGCAAAAGAAATATTGTAAAAAAAAATTATAAAAAATATTTTACAATGCAATAAAAATATATTAAAATATACAGTATATAAAATATACTTTTTAAATTAATAAATAATAGGAAAGGAGTATGACATGAAACAAAAAATTAATCTTTTTATAACATTAGTTGTTGGATTTATTTTAATTTCATGTACATCAGTTTTTGCAGATATAAAGACAGAAACTGAATTAGACGAGCTTGTTGCTCCAATAGCTCTTTATCAAGACGATCTATTGAGCAATATTTTGACAGCTTCAACTTGTCCTGATGAAATAGATGAAGCTCTCGATTATCTTGAAGAGCATAATGGCAAAGTTGAAACAATGCCTGACAATGACTGGAGTCCAAGTGTAAAAGCCCTCTTGTACACACCTGAAGTTTTACAAGATATGGGAGATAATCCAGAATGGACTCTCGATCTTGGAGATGCAGTAAATGAACAACTTCAAGATTTAATGAGTTCTATTCAAAAATTGAGAAGAAAAGCTATGGAATCTGGAGCTTTTACAAATTCAGCATTTCAAAAAATTTCTGACATAGATGGAAATATAACAATTGAATCTACAGAACCTGGTAAAGTATATGTTCCAGAATACTCATCAAGCGGACTTCTCAGTACTTTAACTGGTGGCAATGGCGAAGGTGGCGTATTGGGATTAGTTCTCAAATATGCAGTTGTAGGCTTAGTTGCTAATTGGTGGAGTCATAACGAATGTAAGTGGAATGAAAGATATATTTCATATAGACCATGGACATTGTCATCATATAATTATTATCCAGATAGTTATTATTATGATTATTATTACATGGGTGATCCATACATGGATTATGCTATACAATATAGAACCTCTTATGCTTGGTACCCAAGAAGAGATGGCTACAGACCTCCACGTCCTGTAATAAACAATTATTATTCATCAAACAACTACATTCAAGATTCTAATTTTTATAGACCACATCATAGACCACATCACAGAGTACATCCTTCTAATAGGTTTGAGAGCAACAGACATCACAGATTTGACAACAATCACAGAGGAAATATAAATAGACCTGGACATTTCGATCACAGAAATAACGGTAGATTTGGAAATAGTGACAGACCACACAGACCTGACAACAATATACATAATATCAATAACAGACCACACAGACCTGACAGCAACAGACATGACATCAATAACAGACCACACAGACCTGATAACAACAGACATGATATCAATAACAGACCACACAGACCTGATAACAACAGATTTGATAGACCTAACAGACCTGACAACAACAGACATGATATCAATAACAGACCTAACAGATTTGGTAATAATGAAAGACCACATCGTGGAGAAAATGTAAACAATGACAGACCTAACAGATTTGGAAATGGTGAAAGACCACATCGTGGAGAAAATGTAAACAATGACAGNNNAATGGTGAAAGACCACATCGTGGAGAAAATGTAAACAATAATAGACCTAACAGATTTGGAAATGGTGAAAGACCACATCGTGGAGAAAATGTAAACAATAATAGACCTAACAGATTTGGAAATGGTGAAAGACCAAATCGTGGAGAAAATGTAAACAATAACAGACCTAACAGAAACAATAACAATAACTTTAGACCTAACAGAAATACAAATAATAACTTCAACAGACCATCACAACAGGCAAGACCAACAAATAATAGCTTCAACAGACCATCACAACAGGCAAGACCTGTACGAAATCAAGCAAGACCAACTATAGGTAGACCTCATAAAGACAAAGACAAAGAAAAACATTAATTCTTAAATTTTTAGCTTACAAATTTTGAAAATATCCTTCAGTAGATTTAATCAAACATACTGAAGGATATTTTATTTTATAATAAAATATATTTTTTTATAGGGAAGATACCCTAAAAAAAATGGAAGGATTTTTAGAGCAAAATGAAATTTTCAAAAGAACATGAATGGGTTACAGTAAAAGGAGACATAGCAACAGTAGGAATTACTGAATATGCAGCAGACCAGTTGGGAGACATCGTCTATGTTGAGCTTCCAGAAATTGACACAGAATATAGCAAAATGGAAAGAGTTGGCTCTATTGAATCAGTAAAAACAGTTTCAGACCTTTTTACACCAATAGGTGGAACTGTAATTGAAGTAAATCCTGCTATAAGCGATACAACACCAGATGGTGATGTAAATGATGATCAGCATTTTGAGTATATCAACCAAGATGCCTATGACAAAGGCTGGTTATTCAAAATAAGAATGAGTGATCCAAAAGACCTCGACGATCTTATGAATAAAGAAGAATATGATGCAATGGTCAATGCATAAAAACTAATGCTGAAATCAATTTTTTATTATTTATTAATTCGGAAATTAAATAATTGACTAATTTTCTGCTACACCAATTTTATGCGGTACAATACGCTCACTTTAACATTTTTCTCTTTTTATTTGTTTAATTTTACTTAATACAGATAATATTTTAGGTAATAGCTTTCTTTTTATTCTATACTATAAGAAAAAGTGATGCAGTTCGCTGTATTGTACCGCATAAAATTGGCTGATTCAAATTATTTAAAAGCAAAATTATTAAGATGTTCATTTTACCGCAACTTTTAAAAATTGATTTCAGGATTTGTCTTTTCACAAAGACTTGGACTAAAAGACAGGAGAAAAGATGTACACACCACATACAGAGCAAGAAATAAAACAAATGCTAAAT
>CADAWZ010000022.1 GCA_902791745.1 uncultured bacterium | reverse complement strand
TGATTTCAGGATTTGTCTTTTCACAAAGACTTGGACTAAAAGACAGGAGAAAAGATGTACACACCACATACAGAGCAAGAAATAAAACAAATGCTAAATACTGTGGGAAAAGATTCTTTGGACGATCTCTTTGAATCAGTTCCAAAAGAAATATATAACACTCATGAAATGAATCTTCCAAAATCATATTCAGAAAATGAATTGAAAAAATTCTTTAGAAAATTAGCTTCTGAAAATAAGGTTTTTGAATCAAATTTCTTGGGTGGAGGTTGTTATAACCACTATATCCCATCAGCCGTATCAGCAATAACATCTGACAGCAGATTTTTTACAGCATATACTCCATATCAAGCAGAAGCAAGTCAAGGAACACTTCAGGCAATATATGAATATCAGACATATATGTCAAGATTAACTGGAATGGATGTATCCAATGCCTCACTTTATGATGGAGCAACTGCTATATGTGAAGCAAGTATAATCTCCATTGCCGAAACCAAAAGAAAAAAAGTCATGATTTCAGAAGCACTTCATCCAGAATATGCTGAGACATTGGCTTCATATATCGGCAGTGAAAACATAATAAAAGTACCATTTGATGAAAATGGTTTGACAAATTACGAAGTTTTAAAATCAGAACTTACAAATGAAATAGCTTGTGTAATTCTGCAAAATCCAAACTTCTTGGGTTCTATTGAAAATCCAAACAAGATAGCTGAAGCAGTAAAACAAAACAAATCACTTTTGGTTATTGCAATAAATGAGCCATATTCTCTCGGAGTAATCAAAAATCCAAGAGATTGTGGAGCAGATATCGCTGTTGGTGATGCCCAAAGTTTTGGCTGTTCTATGGGATTTGGTGGTCCTTCACTTGGATTCTTGACAGTAAAAAGAAATTTGATGAGAAAAATTTCAGGGCGTTTGGCAGGAAAAACAGTTGATAAAGACGGAAACGAAGGTTTTGTCCTCACATTACAGGCGAGAGAACAGCATATAAGAAGAGAAAAAGCATCTTCAAATATCTGTTCAAATGAGGCACTTTGTGCATTGTCAGCAACTGTCCATCTTTCACTCATAGGAAAAAGTGGATTTATGCAAACAGCCGAAAACAATTTAGAAAAAGCCCACTATATGGCAAAGAAAATTTCTGAATTGAAAGGTTTCACACTCAAATTTAAATCATCATTTTTCAATGAATTTGTTGTTTGTTGTAAAGATGAAACACCTGAAGAAATTGTCGAGAGAATGGCGTCAAAAAATATAGGTGGCGGAATACCTTTGGGTAGATTTTATCCAAATATGAAAGATTGCCTATTGATCGCTGTTACAGAGATGAACACAAAAGAAGATATTGACAATTTCGTAAAAGAACTTTCTGAGGGGGCAAAAGAATAATGACCAAAATCATATTTGAAAAAACTTCAGAAGGAAGAAAAGGTTCTGCAGTTCCTGAAAAAGATATAAATCTTGCCGAAATTTCAATAGATATTGATGATGAAATGAAAGCAGATAAAATTCCTGATTTGCCAGAGCTTTCAGAGCTCGATGTAATAAGACATTACACTGAATTAGCAAATAAAAATATTTGTGTAAATAGCCATTTTTACCCACTTGGCTCTTGTACAATGAAATACAATCCATGTGTAAATGAAGAAATTGCTTCAATGAGATCTTTTACAGATATTCACCCTTATCAAGTTGAATCATCTGTAAATGGAAATCTTGAAATAATGTATCTTCTCAAAAAATATCTCTGTGAATTGACAGGGATGGACGATTTTACACTTCAACCTGCAGCAGGAGCTCATGGTGAATTCACTGCTATGTTAATGACTAAAAAGTGGTTTGAGCTAAGAAAAGAAAACAGGAACAAAATATTAATTCCTGATTCTGCACATGGAACAAACCCAGCAAGTGCAAATATGGCAGGTTTTGAAGTAGTACAAATAGCTTCAAATGAAAATGGAACAGTAAATCTTGATGACCTCGAAACAAAAATAGATGACAAAACAGCCTGTTTTATGATGACAAATCCAAATACTTTGGGTTTATTTGAAAAAGATATTTTGAAAATATCAGAAAAGATACATTCCAAAGGTGGATTATTGTATTATGATGGTGCAAATCTAAACGCAATTTTAGGACTTGTACGCCCTGGTGATGCAGGTTTTGATTTTGTGCATCTAAATATGCACAAAACATTTTCAACACCACATGGAGGAGGAGGTCCAGGTGCTGGTCCAGTAGGTGCAAAAGGAAAATTAGCAAATTGTCTTCCACTTCCAAAAATAATACAAAAAGAAGACAAAACACTTTCTTTGATGTATGACAACCCAAGTTCAATAGGTCGTGTAAAAGCATTTTATGCATATATTCTCTCATTAGGTAAAGATGAAATAGCAAATGTGGCTAAATTGTCAGTTTTAAATGCAAATTATCTTTTGAAGAAGTTAGAAGATATTTATGAGATTCCTTATGGCAAATCTTGTATGCATGAATTTGTAGCTTCAGCTGATAGACAAAAAGAAATTGGCATAACTGCAATAGATATTTGTAAGAGAATGCTTGACTATGGATTCCACGCACCAACAGTCTATTTTCCACTTATTGTTCATGAAGCTCTTATGATAGAACCAACAGAAACGGAAAGTATTCAAACTCTTGATTTGTATGCTGAAATTCTTCACAAAATACAAGAAGAGACAGAAAAAAATCCTGATTTATTGCATAAAGCTCCGCATAATATGCCTGTGAAGAGACTTGATGATGTAACAGCTGCAAGAAAGCCTGATTTAGCTTATAAAAAATAAGAAAAAAATCAATTTCTATTTCCTTTATAAATACACAAAACTAAAAAGAGATGTAAAAAATTACATCTCTTTTTTCACAAAATAAAGTTCACACAAAAGAGAAAGGAAGACAAGACAATGACTAATAAAAAGAAAATTACTCTATTATTAATTTTTCTGTTTTTTATAGGAATATTTACATCTGCATGTGGTAATTCTGATTCAATTGATGCTTCTATATTTAACTATGCTCCTTATGGAATTAGTATTTCAGATGGCTATGAAGACTATCCCTCCCCAACTTCAACTCCTACACCTATTTTGACTCCCATGCCAATGCCTACAACAAA
Source organism: uncultured bacterium (assembly GCA_902791745.1). Lineage (GTDB taxonomy): Bacteria > Vulcanimicrobiota > CADAWZ01 > CADAWZ01 > CADAWZ01 > CADAWZ01. The sequence goes on along the minus strand of CADAWZ010000022.1, from coordinate 19,588 downwards.
TATAGCTCAAGATGTTATCCATCTTTCAAAAAAAGTTTTTTCAATGAATGTTGGGCAAGTTGAATATATTACTGTCAAACTTGGTGATAAAGATGTAACAAGTTCTGCTAAATTTATTAAAAATAATGATGGCATTGCAACAGTTGACAAAGGAAAAATTACTGCATTACACCCTGGAACTACTATTGTAACTGTATATGTTGATGGTGCTATAACAAATAATCACTTTGTAATTACAGTTATAGATCCAACACTCCCGACACTTGAAATTTCACAGGCAGAATTTAACATGGGAATCTGTGATACAGAAAATGTTATAGTAAAATTAAACGGACAAGATATAACAAAATTAGTAACTTACACATCTGACGATAAAAATATTGCAACCGTTGAAAAGGGAGTTATAACAGCAGAATGTAACGAAGGAACAGCAGAAATCATTGTATCATATCAAGGTGCAAATGAGGTTGAATTTATTGTAAATGTTATAGATGATTCAGATGAAGAAGGCACATTAAACAGTGATTTATTAAACAAACTTGGAATAAATAAAAATGATACTGAAATAACAATACCTGCTGTTTATAAAGAAGGGAACAAAAAATATAAAATAACAAGTATTGAAGAACTGACATTTAAGCAATTTTATAATTTAACAAGTATAACTCTTCCTGAAACAATCACAGATATAGGAGAATATAATTTTTATGGTTGTAATTCATTAAAAACAATAAAAATTCCACACAGAGTTAAAACTATAAAAAGTAGTACATTTAACAATTGTACTTCACTTGAAACAATAGAACTACCAAATCATCTTGAAAAAATAGGTGATAATGCTTTTGCAGAATGCGAATCATTAAAGGAAATAGATATTCCTGACAGTGTTTCAGATATAGAAAGATTTGCTTTTAACTATTGTAAATCATTAAAAGAAATAGACTTATCATCAACTAAAGTTACAACTATTAGTGAATCGTGTTTTCAAGGCTGTTATTCATTAACAAAAGCAAAACTTCCCAAAAATCTCAAAAAGATTGAAAATTTGGCTTTTAATGCTTGTCGTTCTCTTGAATTGGAAATTCCTAAAAATGTAAGTGAAATAGCAAGCAATGCTTTTTCTCAAGTAAAACACATCTATTACACAGGCGATCTAAAAGCAGACACAACAAATGCCCCATGGGGAGCAAAAGCAGAAAATTAATTTTTTAGATTAGAAAACTTCCTTTTTGTTAAAACAAAAGGGAAGTTTTGTATTTATTTAAGAAAAATTTAACAAAATAGAAAAGACTTTTAAAAAAAATAGTGATATTATGTAAAAGATAGAGTAAGAGAAATTAATGGAACTTAATATATATTTTGTAGGAGGGTTTTTAAATGAACGGTATCAGTGGACATAATCCTAATCTTTACATACCAACCCAAGAAATAAAAAATGATTTTGGTCAAGCTCAAGAAGCAAAGACAGAAGAAAAGAAACCTCATCATAGTTCTCATCACAAAGATGAAGTTCAACTAAGTTCTGGCAAACAAGAAATGCCTGAAGCTGTAAAACCACACAAAAAATGGTTATTCATGAACTACATTGCAGCAGATTGTAACCTTACAAAATATCAACTTGGCAATATTGACCAACAAGAAAAAGTCGGTTCAGATGCAAATACTCACGTTGTAGCTTATGTTGATGTCGGTAATCAACATCACACATATGGCAACTGGAAAGATTGCAGAGCATACTATGTAACAAAAGACAACACCCCTGGCAAACTCAAATCAGAAGTAGTAGGTGAATTTGGAAAAACAGATATGTCAAAACCACAGACATTGACAAAATTCATTGTTGATGCAATGGGCAAATTCCCAGCAGACCATGTATGTCTCGTTCTCAATGACCATGGTGCAGGATTTGTAGGTGCAATGACAGATGACGGTTCTGGCGAAGGAATTATGAGTACTCCAGATATCAAAAAAGCCCTTGCAGATGCTGAAGAAATCACAGGAAAGAAAATTGATGTTCTCGGCTTTGATGCTTGTCTTATGGCTGAAACAGAAGTTGCATACGAATTAAAAGACCATGCAAACATCTATATGGCTTCTGAAGAATCAGAAATGGGTCCAGGTTGGGATTACACCAGCATTTTAGGTGGTTCCAATATGGCAAAAGCAATCGAACAGGTACAAGCAAAATCAACAGAAAGAATCAATGTTACACCTGAAGAATTTGCAAAAATCGTTATAGATGTAAATGAACATGATAATCACTATATCCCAACATTCTCTATAACAGATCTTTCAAAAATGGATGGCGTAAAAGACGCATTCAATGAACTTGCAAAAACTATTCAAAATTCAAGCGACAAGAGTAGTATCCAAAAAGCTATAAGAGAATCTGAAAACTATGGCGACGGTTACAAACCATATGGCGATCTCAGAGATGCAGGTCAAATGATGGACAATCTAATTAAAAACGCTTCAGATCCAAAAATTGTTGAAGCAGCAAAGAACGCAAAAGCAGCTCTCAGCGAAGCAATAGTCCACAACGAAGTAAACCCAAGCCAACACCCAGGTTCACAAGGTTTGACAATCTATGCTCCACAGAATAATCCTGGTAAATTAGGTTTTGGTTATAACAACCTCCAATTTGCAAAAGATACACAGTGGGATGAAATGATAACAGGCAAACCAGCTCCAAGAGCAGAACAAGCATAGTAAATTTTAAGTAACAATAAAAACAAGGTGTGAAAAAATTTTCACACCTTGTTTTTTATTGTTAGAGTGTATGAAATTTTTTCTATATTTATCGAAATAGTTTTCTGTATAATACATTCACTTCAACTCCGCTGTGCTCTATTCAGTTCATTGTATTATACAGAAAACTAAATGACATTTTTTTATTTACAAAAATTTTTGCACACACTCAATTAAAATGATTTTATTTTTCATCAAGTATTTTTTTCAATTCCGAAATCATCTCATCATCACCGACTCTGAATTTAATTTCAACACGTCTTGATCGAGTTTTATCTATTATATTATTTTGCGGATAATCTTTATATTTTAGCATGCTGTATGACTTGCCATTTGATGTCAAAATTTTCTTTAGTTTTTCTCTTTTTAGATTATCTTTAAATATTTTACTATTTGGATCAAGACAATATTGAACAACAGAAAAAGCCCTATTTTGTGATAATCTCAAATTATATAAATATCCATTTTCTTTACTTATGCCAGCAGGAATATCATCATCAGTATGACCTTCTATTATTATTTCAGCAATCTCATTTTCATGCTCAAAAAGCCCATCTACATATTCAGATAAAAATTCTTTTAAAAACTTTTTACCTTCTGTTTTTAATTCAGATTTATTTACATCAAAAAGAATTTTTGACTCAAGTTCAATAGCTCCTGTTTTTTCATCAAGTATTATTTTTATTTTCTTTTTTTCAAATCGCTTTTTAAGGTCTTTTATTATATCTGCTTTCACACCAATAATTTTTTTAAGTTGTTCCTCTTTTTCATCACTTTTTTTCTTTGCATCTGTCAAATCCTTATTTTTTTGCTTCATCTGAGTTTGATTTTTTTCATATTGAATTTTTGATGTTACCAATGTAAAAGTTATTATCAAAATAAAGACCAAAAACAAGGCAGCCATCATATCTGAATATGACATCCAATAATTATGTTCTTCTTCATCTACTTTTTGTCTTCTTGCCATAGTCTATTTATTCCTTAAAAATTTCTTATAATATCATTGATTTTTTCTTTTTATTTATTATAATCTGTATTTCTCAATCCCATAATGTTATTACTATTATTTGCAGGTATCCTATTCTGTGTATTAGTCTGAATTCTTGTTGGAGTTGATGGTATTTGTTTAATTCCCTGTTGATTAGGCATTATTGTTCTTTGCGAATTAACTAAAGAATTAGCAGTTTTTGAAGTTTCTACTACAGAAGTTTTTATCTTTGGAATAAGTTTTTCAATTTTTAGAATATAATTTCCAAATACAATCAATTTTGAATTCAAACCATCTAATTTTGAATTTATATCTTCAAAACCTGAATCTAAGCCTTTTAATCGTGAGTTAGCAAGTACATCTAATTTTCCATTCAAATCAGTAATAGTTCCATTCATTTCCCTAAATGAAATTGTACATTTACTAAAAGTTTCATTCAAAGCATCAACCAAGTTATTTTCAAGTTCATCAGGAAGTTCTTCTGTCGTTTTCTTTACCTTTTCAGCAGTTTCTTCAAATTTCTTAATAATTGATTTGAAACCATTTTGTATTTTATCAAAATTTTCAATAGATTTATCCTGAACCTTTTTAAATGATTCAGCTGATAAACTCCATAATTTATTAGTTTCCTCAGAAAAATGATTCAAGAATTTTTCGTTTTCTTTAGTAATAATCTCAGCAGTTGCTTTTGCTTGATTAATATAATCTTGAGTATTTTCTTGTGTTTGAGTAATATAAATTTGTGTCCTATTTTCAATATCTTCTAAAAGGTTTTTCACTTCTATTTTTACTTCTGAAAGAATTTCTATCTGCTGGTTAGTAACTTCTATTATTTCTGCTTTAGAAGTATCTGAAAGCAATTTCAAACTTGCAACAGAATTACATTTTAAATCTTCTGACAATGTTTTTGTATTTTCTACATATATATTGAAATTACGGTCTATATACTCTATTTGTCTATTAAGAGCCATTTGTACATCTTTTATATACTCTACATTCTGTGATATTTTAGATGTAAAATCTTCTGAAGCATTAGAAATCTTTTCGCCATATTTTTCAGCAGATTCAGTCAATGAAACAATCTGTTTTTGAATATCATTATTGCTCTTATTGATATCTTTTATCTGCTCAATCATAGCTGAAATATTGTCAGAAACTTTTCTTTGCAATATATCTAAATCTTCAATATAGTCTTTAAATTTTTCACTACTTCTATCAAAATTGTCATTTATGCTATTAATAGTATCTGTGGCTGTTTGAAATCTATCTAAAATTACATTTATTCTATCTGCCATAATATTTTGATCACTCAATATAGATTCTATCTTATCCCCAAGCTCTTTAAAATTATGACCAAGTGATTTATGCATACGGTCAACAAACTTATCAACAATCCTATCTAAAGACTCCATTTGCTTATCAAGAATATTTTCAGATAAATTTCTCAAGGTAGCATTTATCCTATCCAACTGATATGTCAAAGTACCACTCAAAGCCTCATTTAATTTATTGCTCATAGAACTAATAGTCTCATCATTTACTCCAATACCATGTTTCATAGTCTCATTTAAATTATCAAATTGACCAGTTAGACTTTTAGAAACATCTTTCATCTCACTAACAAGATTTTTAGATAAATTATCGACAATATCTTTTGACAATTTTTCTATTGCAACAAAGATACTTTTTTCATTTTTTCTCTCAGAATTTTCAAATGTTGAAAAAAATTCATCTAAAACTGAATAAGCCTCTCCAAATACCCCCTTTAATATCCAATTAAAAGAAAGAGAAAAGACCATTCCATATATAGAGGTATGAAATGCAATTTTAATTCCATCTAAAAGTTGCTGTACATTTTTTTCTATATTTGCATCTATTACAAGCTTAAAATCTTGTAATCCAAATGACAAACCGACAAATGTTCCCAAAATTCCAAGTCCTATCATTACACTTGGAACTATATTTAAAAGATTTTTATCTGAAATAGAATCAAGGAGTTCTTTATTTATATAATCTCCTATATTAGTAGTATAATAATTATTCTGCAATTCATAACTTTCATTTTTATATTTATAATAAGCTTTTTTTATCTCTTCATTTTCAAAGTCTTGTAAATCACGATCGTCTTTTAAGTTATTTAAATCAATCATAGAATTTTTTAATCGCTTAAAACAACACCAAGAATAAATAAAGATACCTAAAACTATTAAAAATAAAATTACATTAATCCCAATAGTTGAAGATTCAATAATTCCAAAGCGTTCTTTGGTATCAACCATAAGATAATATGCAAGGCATACTAATCCACCAAAAACAATAAATAATATTAAACCATATATTTTACTAAAAAATTTTCCCATAAAAATTTCCTTTCAAAAACATTAACTATAATTATTATATCAAATAATAATGACAGAACAAGTCATTTTCAAAAATATTTTTAAAAATGACATATTCTGTCATTGTATATTAACTATCTTTGTATATTAACTATCTTTTTTTTATCTCATCATCATCCCATTTGGATTTCCAGATAAAGCTGTGGAATCAGCAACTCCTTTTACTTCCTCTTCAGAGAATTCAATTCGAGTTCCATTTAAAGAAGCTCTTAAAGTAATTCCAGAAGGAATTTCACCTTCTACGATCTTTTTAGAAACAGGAATAATAAGAGTATCTTCTATTATCCTTTTCATATTTCTGACTCCAAATTGTTCATCATAGCTCTGTTTACACAATGCTTTTATAACATTGTCTTCTATTATCATTCCAATATTATTTTTCTTTATTTTTTCACAAAGATTGTCTGTTATCAATCTACATATTTTGTAAATATCATCTTCTTTTAGTTTATTAAATAAAATAACATCATCAATTCTATTTATAAATTCCATAGAAAATCTTGATTTAAGAGCATTAATCAAATGATTTCTTCTCTCTTCGTTATTTTCTCCAGAATAAGTTGCAAGATTTGCTCCCATATTTGATGTCATAATTATTAAAGTATTTCTAAAATCAACTGATAAACCTTTTCCGTCTGTTAATCTACCTGCATCAAAAACCTGAAGAAATATATTAAATATCTTCTCATGTGCTTTTTCAAATTCATCAAGCAAAATAACACAATTTGGACATCTTCTTACAGCTCCTGTAAGTTGTCCATCTTCACTATATCCAACATATCCTGGAGGAGCTCCAATCAATCTTGCAATTTCATGAGGCTGTGAATATTCTGACATATCAAATCGGAATAATTTATCTTCTGAACCAAAGATTTCACTTGCGATAATTTTTGCAAGTTCTGTCTTTCCAACACCTGTTGGACCAGCAAAGAAGAAAACACCAAGTGGTCGTTTATCATTATTAAGTCCAGCCATAAATAACCTAATTCTATCACAAACTTTATCTATAGCATCATCTTGACCTATTATTTTCTTTTTTAAGACATCATTCATAGATTTTAAAGCAATATTTTTTCTTCTGATTTTATCTATTGAAAGTCCTGACTGTTTTGCAACTGCTCTTTCCACATATTCCAATGTCAAAATTTTCATATTTTCCACAGTTGCCATTGCACATGCTTCATCTAAAAGTAAAAATGCCTTTGAAGGAAAATAAGAATTCTTTATAAATTCATCAGCAAGACTGACTGCCTTTGAAATAACTCCAAAAGGTATGTCCATATTATAATGAGAAGCTAAACTCTCATTTTCTGTTTTTAATATTTCTATTGTTGTATCGACATCAAGTTCTTTTAATTCTATTTTCTCACAACAAACAGATAATACAGGATCTTTAACATATACTTTTTCATAAGCCTCTGGAGTAGTTATCATTATAGCTCTAATTTTCTGTTCCTCAATCATCTGTTTGATGTCATTTAAAATTGACATCATAGGCCATGTAACTCTATCTTCAGAACCTATTTCCATAACAGAATCAAAAACAATTATATTACCTGGAAATGTTGCTTGTTTCAGAAAATCTCTAAATTTCTGAGGAGTATCCTTATTTGAATCTCCAAAAATTTGTAGTATTTTATTTCTTGTTATTTCAATTATACGAGCATTTTTTATGGAAGAGGAAGATTCAGAACGGAGATAAGATACAACTCCATCAATTAAAGATGTTCTACCTGTTCCTCTTTCTCCAACAATAACAGGATTATTTGCCTTAGTCTTCATAAGACAAAGATTTATTGCTGCAATCTCCTTATCTCTTCCATGAATTTCGCTTAACTTTCCAGTCAATGCCAACGCAGAAATATCTCTTGAGAAAAATTGAATTGCTGAGGTTTTATCACCAATATTTGCTGTATTATACACAGGAGATAACGCACTTTGCAATATTGGATTATATGCAGGAATATAAGTTAAAGGTTTAGTCGATTGAATTGATTGTTCAACTTCCGTCAAATTATTTGTAGCTTCTTTTACTTCAAAATTGACATCTTCTCCATATTTTTTATTTATAACTTCTTTAAAAGATTTTATATTTGGAATTCGAATACTTATAATTCTAACTGCTGTACTAAATCCAGAATTGAGAATAGCAGTCATTAAATTTTCTTCTTCTACTTCTTTTAAATTGAGTTTTTCTGCATATTGAGTAGCCAACTCAAATATTTTTTGTAAACGCTTTGTCTGAGGTCCTTTAGTATTCTTTGACAACCCCTTATAATCTTCCATTGAAGATTCAAGACGCCTACTAAAATCATCAATATCAATAGACATATCTGTCATTAATTTAAAAATGACACCTTCTTCATATATCATAGCCCAAAGAATATGTTCAGTTCCTATAAAACCGTTCTCATATTCTCCAGAAATCTGATAAGCTCTATCAATACATTTTTTTATAAACTCAGAATATGGAATAGACATCTCACAAATAAAACCTCATATTTTCTAAACTTTAATAAATCCTAATTTCTTCCATTCAAGTATATTAAAAGATTCAATTTCCTGTTCTTCCCACCAACCATCAAGTTTTCCCCAATCTCTCATTTTACTTAAAGTCTCTTTTGTTTTTTCAGATAAATGAGTTGGTATTGAATTCCAAAGCGGGGTCATAGGAAGTGGCATGAAAAAATGACAATGTATTCTTGCATCGTATTTTTTTATTAAAAGTGTCATCAATTCAATACTTTCGTCAACTTCCTCTTGAGTTTCATCTGGAAAACCAAATATAAAATCGCAATGGGCAGTAAATCCTCTACTTCGAGCAAGAGCAACTGCATTTAAAGGAATATCAATTCCACTTGTTCGACATGTCCTCTTTAATACAGCCTTACAACCAGATTGAATACCAACAGCTATTTTTTTATTAGAACAATATTTTTCCAATAATTCTAAAGTGGATTCATTTATACATTCTGGTCGTATTTCAGAAGGGAAATAAGCTATATCTAAATCTTTAACTCCACATTTTTTTACAGATTTTAAAAGTTCCTCAATAGCTTCATAATTTATTTCACCTGCTTTTTTTGATTGGTAAGAAAAAGCATTTGGAGAAAGAAAATATAATCTTTGCCCATGATAATACTCTGCTTTTTCAATACCTCTAATGACAGATTCTATAGTTCTATGCCTAATCGTCCTTCTAAAAAGTCGCGGAGTTTGACAGAAATGACAATTATAAAAACAACCTCTTGTAATCTCCATTGGACCACATAAATTATGTCGAGTACAAACAGGATAGTAATTATTTATATCAACAGGTTCTTTGCATGTATCCTGTATTATTTCTCCATTCGGAAGCTCTTTGCCTTTTTCAACAAGATTTATAAAATCAGTTAAAGTTCTCTCCCCTTCTCCAACAAAAACAGTGTTAAAGCCAAGAGCAAGTGTTCCCAAAGGATCAGCTGTTGCATGTGGTCCACCTGCAATTAGATAGACATTTTCAAACCTATTTTTTATCTCTTTTATTTCTTCATATACTTTCATCATTTGAAGAGTAGTAAAAGAATAAGCCAAAATAGGTCTTTTATAAATTTTTTTAAAATCGGCTAAAGAATCAATAGAATCTAATAAATAAATAGGAAAATTTTTCGAAGCCTGTTCAACAATTCCCATTAAAAGAGGAAGTGAATATCTATTAAATTGTGTACGCCTAAATATAATCGCAAAATCACTCATTTTTTACTTTGTTCTCAAAATTTCCTCTGCTTTTTGCATTACTGAATTTGTTTCTAAAGTTATATTTGCCGAGGATGATTCACTTTCGACAATAACATCAGGCTTTATACCTACTTTATCAATATCCCTTCCCAAAGGTGTACAGTAGTGAGCAACAGTAACCTTAAAAGCCGAACCATCACGAAGTGGCAAAAGTTGCTGAATAGAGCCTTTGCCAAAGCTATTTTCTCCAACAATAACAGCTCTTTTATAATCTTGAAAAGCTCCTGCAGTCAATTCAGAAGCACTTGCAGAATATTTATTAACTAAAATAACGACTGGCAAATCAGATGTATTTTTTCCAGAATATTGTTTTGGGGTTGTATTTCCGTATTTATTTTTTACAGACATTATTGTTTTATTTTTTCCAATAAACATGCCAGAAATTTCAATGGCAGAAGTTACATAGCCCCCTCCATTATTTCTCAAATCTATTATAAGCCCTTTTATATTTTGCTTATTTAATTCATCAAGTGCTTTTGTAAAGGCTGATGTCGTATTTCTTCCAAAGCTTCTTATCCGTATAAAACCAATATCATTAAAAACAACTTTTGAAGATATTGGCTGTGTTACTATCGTATCTCTACATATTTTATATTTGCGAAGTCCCAAAATACCTTTTCTTTGAATAGTCAACTCAACAGTAGTACCCTTTGGACCTCTTAATTTAGAAGTACAGAAATCTAAATCCATTCCTTTTGTTGGAATTCCATCTATTTCTACAATAATATCCCCCGCTTGCAATCCTTGTATCCAAGAAGGGCTTCCCTCTATAGGTTCTATTATTGTAAGCTGATTATCATTTGATTTGTCAACTTCAAGATAAATGCCTATTCCTCCAAAATTGGCTGCTTGCAAAGTCTCCATCATTGTTGAATATTCTTCAGGAGTTAAAAAGGAAGAATAAGGGTCTTTTGTTCCATGAAAAAGTCCAGATATACAACAATATTTTACCAAATTATTTGGAATCTTACTTTTTGTTTTTATTACTTTTTCATATATATCTAAAGGATTATTAAAATTTTCTCCTTCAAAAAAATATTTTTCTCCTGCAACATCACAAAGTGTTTTTAATTCATCTGCTACAGAATTTGCCAAGTCTTTTTCTGTTACAGAACCATAAAATTGGTGTAACAATATTTTTGTTATTCTATAAAATATCTCGTCATCTGGATTAAATCCAATATCTTTGTTTGATTCAATAATCTTTTTATAATTTGGGTGAATCTCTTTATTTTCCTTGTTTTCTGGGTTATTTTCCTGTTCAGAGGCAGAAACAAATCCTAAAGAAAAGCAACAAAACAAAAAAATCATCAAAAATAAATATTTTTTCAAAATAGATCACTCCATTTTATATTTTTTTATATTTTTTTACCTCAAAAATAGGACCATTCATTCCTATTCCCATCATATTGCGAAGTTCTTTTCCTTCAATAGTAGCCTTATCACCATGCGAATATAAAGAAGCATTTCCACCTTTCAATCTATAAGATGTACCATCTTCAGCTTTTAAAGTCCAAACACCACCATCCAAATCTACTTTTTCAATAATTCCAGTAATTTTCATGATTACTCCTCACAAGGTATATAATTCATATAAATATATGTGAATGCAAAACATAACAAAGCACCAAGTGCAAGCCATATATTAGAAATAAAAACAGATGATTTAAACACTGAGATTATAAAATTTCCCGTTATCAAAGTTGACAACATTGAAGCACCCATTCCAATAGATACACCAGAAGAGAATCTCCTTAAATTTCTAAAAGGAAGTGAAATAAACATCAAAAAACAAGGAATTAATGCACTAAAGAAAATTAATTCAGCAAAATTAGAATTTCCAAATATTACATTTCCCCAAGAACAAATACTACAAGAAGTCAACTGTAAAAATACATTTTCAGAAGAGTTTAAGAAAGGAATAAAGAATAGTCCACAAGCACCAATCAAAATTCCAAGTACAAACGAAGTTGAACCAACAAATTTATTTATATAAGATTTTTTACCCAATAATTTTTTGATTACCAAGGCAATAACAAAAGAAATTATCAAAGATAAAATATTTCCTAAAAATCCTTTTTTGCCTTTTTTCATATCTGAACAATCAGAGGTTTGCAAAGATTTAGCCATTTTTATTGCTTTTTCTGCATCTATAATTCCTGCACCATACCCATCTTCAAGTTTCAATCCTTTTTTATAAGCACTGTCTTTTATTATTTTTGTAACTTTATCAGGATTTGTAACGCCAGTAGACATCACAAGAGCAACAACACCAGCAACATGTGGAGAAGCCATAGATGTTCCTTGATAAATTGGATAACCATTTTTTGAAGGGTCTCTATCTAAAATAGTATTTTGAATTATTCCGTCAGGCTTTCCATCATTATTTTGATCAACGGTTGTATCACCACCAGGAGCTGCAATATCTATTGATGTTCCCCTTGATGAATAAGGAGCTAATTGATTGTCATATCTTATTGAAGAAACAGAAATACAATATTTATAACCTGCAGGATAATTAGGAATATTTCCACCATCATTTCCAGCTGCACATACAACAACACAACCTTTGTCATGGGCATATTTACATGCATTTTCTAAAATTCTACTTCCATGTCTTCCACCCAAACTACAATTTATTACCTTAGCACCATGTTTGACAGCATATTTTATGCCCTCTGCTATATTTGACAAAGACCCAAATCCTTCGTTGTCAAGAACTTTTACAGGCATCAATTTTGCATTAAAAGCAATTCCTGCAACACCTTTTCCATTGTTTGTTGATTGTGCTATAGTACCAGCAACATGAGAACCGTGTCCATTATCATCACAGGCATGTTCATTATTTGTAATAAAATTGTAAGGTGCAACAAAATTTGCTCTATTTAAATCTTCTATTTTTTTAAATTTATCATAATTTTTATATGCTATTCCAGTATCAACAACAGCAACAATAACATTTTTACCAGTCGCATATTTCCAAGCCTTATTTGCATTTATTTTAGCAAAATTCCATTGATATTTATACATTGGATCATTTGGAATATCGGCAAATGCTCTATAAACATAATTTGGCTCTGCATTTTTTATAAACGGCTTCTTGCTCAATTCATCTACTGCAGAATTTACATCAACATTGTTTAATTTAACTATAGCGAGATCAGAAGAGTCCCCCACTCTCTCTATTTTGAATCTGTTGTCTTTTGAAAGAGAATTAAAAGCTTGAGCTGAAGAATTATTTTCTTCCAATTCAATAACGATTTCATCAGGAACAAAATCACCTTGTGCCGAATATGGCTTATTAGTATCACTTGCAAAAGCAGAGGTTATACAAAAACAAAAAACAAGGCAAAAGAGGTAAAATATATTTTTTTTCATAAAAAGTTCCTCTCTATAAATTACGAATAAAATACATCCATGATATATTATATATATTTTATATTTTAAAAAACAGTCCTTTAAAAAAGCAAAAAGGATATTATAAAAAATACAGAATATAAAAAATAACAAGAACGGAGTAAAAAACAATGAAATATCAAAAAATATTAATTTCGACAATATCTATACTAATTATTTTAATATCTTTAACAGAAATATCTTTTGCAAAGCCATTATCTAAAAAAGAACAGAAAACATATAATAAAGCTCTAAAATTTGAACATAAAAATAATTTTAAATCAGCTTTAAATGAATATAATAAAATATTAAAAAGTAATCCAAATTCTTCTGAAGCACTCGATAGAATTTCATATATTTACATGAAAAATAAAGAGATAAAAAAAGCCGAAGAGACAGCAAAAAAAGCTATAAAAGCGGGTGGCAAATGCCCAATATCTAAAAATATAATTGGAATGATGCATGAAAAAAATAATAATTTGGGATATGCTGAACAATATTACTTACGAGCATTAAAAGATGACAATAAATATGCAAGTGCATATAATAATTTAGGCAATATAGCCTTAAAAAAAGGAATGGTTTCAAAGGCTTCAACATATTATGAACAAGCTATAACAAATGATCCTAAAAATCCGTTATTTTTTAATAATTTAGGATATGCAATGGAATTAAATGGAGAAATTGCAGATGCACTTGAATATTATCAAAAAGCCGAAAAAATAGGAGATCCAACTGGACTTGCAAAAAAAAATATTGAAAGAATCGAATTTAAAAATAAAGAAAAACATTTCACAAAAAAGGAATTCAATCTTGTAAAAAATATATGTAAAAGCAGATTTCCTATAGCTTTTCATGTAGTAGAAGTTTTAAGCGATTCAAAAAATGGAAATGTTGCAGTTTGGGAGTCATCAACAGCTCCAAACCAAAGATTTATTATAAAACAACTTCCAAAAGGCAATGCTTTTACAGAAATGATATTTTCAGAAATGGTTTTCGATCACAAAAAAGAATTATTATCTATGCTCGAAAAATTTTCAAATACTACGCACTCAGAAATAATAGGTCAAGGTTATGTGAATACAGGTAACAAACGAATTATGTATATTTCTACAGATTCATATGACAAAAATATACCACTTGAAACTATGTATTGTTTAGTAACTAAAGAAAATCCGAACAGAAATTCGATCATAGTTATAACAGCAAATAAAGGTTTTTTCAAGACAGATGTAGCTAAAGAGTTCATAAAAACAGCTTATAAAGGGATATAGAAATTTAACATAATTAACATAGAATTAACATTTTTATAACAAAAAACAATGATAAATATTTGACATAAAACTTTTTATTTAGTATAATACAAGGTGATGTAAATTAGATTTTAAAGGAGAAACTATACATGAATAGTATCGGTTCAGCTGGTTCAATAGGATATTTAAATAATATATCTTCAATAAATACACAGCAAGCTCCAACTGTTGCAAAGGCTGAAACAACCCCTGACATTATGCCACAGGATAGTGCAGAATTTTTATCATCTTTAAAAAGTGATGCACAAGATGGCAAGGTCAAACTCATCATCAATGCAGATTCAGCAGAAAAACTTGAGAGCATTAAAAGCAAACTTTCACAAAAAGATGCGGGTGGAAAAATTACTGCAGACCTTCCACTTATCAATGGAATAGCAATCGAAGTTCCAGAAGAAAAACTTGGAATTCTACCACAATTAAATCTTGGAACAGATGTAAATATTTGGAAAGACGGAAGAATCTCTATTCCCGATCCAATCATAGAGCAAACAAATACAAGAATGGATGTTGCTCCTGTAACATTAGGAGTTGACAAACTCTGGGAAGCAGGTTTAACAGGAAAAGGTACTACAATCTGTGTTATTGATACAGGTATTGCACAACACCCTGATTACAAAGACAGAATTGTCGGATTTAAAGATTTTGTCAATGGCAGAAAAGAAGCCTATGATGATCAAGGACATGGCACTCACTGTACAGGAATTTGTGCAGGGGATGGAACAAGCAGTAATGGCAAATACAAAGGTGTTGCCCCTGAAGCAAGCCTCGTTGGTGTAAAAGTTCTTGATAAAAACGGCTCAGGTAACTTCTCTGATGTTATCAAAGGTATTCAATGGGCAATCGAAAACAAAGAAAAATATAACATTGATGTCATAAGTATGTCATTAGGTGGTCCTGTAACACAGTCTTCAAAAACAGATCCAGTCTCTTTGGCAGCAGAAAAAGCAACTGCAGCAGGAATAATAACTGTTGTAGCAGCAGGAAATGATGGTCCAAATCCAAAAACAATCGGCACACCTGGAAATGCTGAAAATGTTATCACAATCGGTGCTATGGACGACAAAGGCACAGTATCAAGAGAAGATGACACACTTGCTTGGTTCTCAAGCACAGGTCCAACAAAGATTGACAATACAACAAAGCCTGATATTTTAGCTCCTGGTGTAAATATTACAGCAGCTTCACACATTGGTTCTGGTTATGTAAGTATGTCTGGTACATCAATGGCAACTCCTTTTGCAGCTGGTGTAATGGCAATAGCAGCACAGGCAAAACCTGGAATTGACCCAACAGAACTTAAAGACGCAGCAAAAGGTTGTGCAGAACCACTTCAAACAAAGCCATACACAGAAAATCAGCAAGGTAAAGGCGTAATAGAGCCAGTAGCTCTTATCAAAACTATTGCTCCTGAAATTGAAATAAAGGCTTAATAAAATATATTTTTTTCAAAATAATGGGGTGTGAGAAAAATTTTTCACACCCCATTTACTATTTAAAGCATTTTGGTAAACTATATTTTTACAAATTTAAATTGTTTATTACCTGCTTTTAGCAATATTAAAATTACTTAACTAAAGAGGATTTGAAATGGATATTAACATTATTAAACAAAAAATTGAGATGATACCTTCTCTTTTAAACGAATTTGGAATTGACATGTGGCTTACATTTGTGAGAGAAACAGATGTAATGAAAGACCCTGCAATGGATATGATAACAGACAGAGGCGTAACTTGGCAGACAGCTTTTATTTTCACTTCAAAAGGTGAAAAATATCTAATTTTGGGAAGTCTTGACAAAGACAATATGCTTGCCTCTACTCTATATTCTGAAAATGAAATAAAAACTTATGTCGGTTCAATAAGGGATGAATTGAAAAATACTATTGAAAAGATAAATCCAAAATCAATAGCTATAAATAAATCTGCTGATGACATAATGAGTGATGGACTCACCTGTGGAATGTATGAAACACTATGTGAAATTTTAAAGAACACCCCTTATGTTGAAAAATTTGTACCAGCAGATCCGATAATAAGTGCATTGAGAAGCAGAAAAACTTCTGTTGAAATAGAAAAAATTCAAAAAGCTGTTGATATAACAGAAGAAATATATGACAAGATAACAAAAAATATCTGTGCAGGAATGACAGAAAATGATGTTGCCAATATTGTAAGAGATGAAACAAGATCAAGAGGCTTGACATCTGCTTGGGATTCTGCACATTGCCCTGGAATATTTGCAGGAGCTGAATCTGCAGAAGCACACGCTGCTCCATCAGATAGAATTATAGAAAAAGGAATGGTCGTACATGCAGATTTTGGAGTAAAATTTGAAGGCTATTGTTCGGACTTACAGAGAACTTGGTACATAATGAAAGATGATGAGACAGATGCTCCAGATATTGTAAAAAGAGCGTTTTTAGCTCTTGATGACTCAATACAATCATCATTTAAAGCAATAAAACCAGGTGTTGAAGGAAGAGTAATAGATCAAATTTCAAGAGACAGACTAAAAGCACATGGTTTTGAAGAATATCCACACGCACTCGGTCATCAAGTTGGAAGATCAACACATGATGGTGCAGCTCTTTTGTGTCCTGAGTGGGAAAGATATGGTCAAAGACCTTATATGAAACTTGAAGAAGGTCAAGTATTTACACTTGAGCCAAGAATCACATTAAAAGAATATGGTGCAGTTACAATGGAAGAAATGATAAAAATCACTGCTGATGGTGCTATTTTCCTTTCTCGTCCACAAAGAGAATTGTATTTAATCAAGAGATAAGAAATGTAATAGCTTGTTGGTAAAATAATTTGCCAACAAGCTATGTAAAAAGGAACAAAAATGAATTTATCCAAAGATATTAAAGAGAACAATAATTCAAATTTTAACATAACAAATCACAAAATTATATTTGGAGATAGCCGAAGGTTAAATTTAATTGATGATAAATCAGTTCAATTAATAATAACTTCTCCTCCCTATTGGCAATTAAAAGACTATGGAGCAGAAGAACAGATTGGATTTAATGATTCTTACGAAAATTATATAAACAATCTAAATCTTGTTTGGAAAGAATGTTACCGAATTTTATCTGATGGTTGTAGGCTTTGCATAAATATAGGTGATCAATTTGCTCGTTCTGTCTATTATGGCAGATATAAAGTTATTCCTATAAGAACAGAAATTATAAAATTTTGTGAAATACTTGGCTTTGACTATATGGGAGCTATCATATGGCAAAAAACTACTACTATGAATACATCTGGTGGTGGGGCTGTTATGGGTAGTTTTCCATATCCAAGAAATGGAATATTAAAACTTGATTATGAGTTCATTTTGATATTCAAAAAATTGGGAAATCCTCCAAAACCAACAGCCGAACAAAAAGAATTATCTAAATTAACAAAAGAGGAATGGAAAGAATATTTTTCTTCACATTGGCATTTCAATGGTACAAAACAAGATGAGCATCTTGCAATGTTTCCTGAAGAACTTCCTAAAAGACTAATAAAAATGTTTTCATTTGTCGGAGAGACTATATTTGATCCATTTTTAGGAAGTGGAACAACTTCTCTTGCTTCAAAAAATTTAAACAGAAATTCCATAGGATATGAAATAAATACAAATTTTGAAAAAATCATAAGAGAAAAATTATGTAGTAATCAACTTTCTTTTATAGAAAATTCAAATGTAAATTTCACTTATGATAATTCTGCAAAAAAATATAGCTTTGAAGGATTACCATATGTATTTAACGATCCACATAAAATAGATAAAAAAATTGATATAAAAACTCTTCAATTTGGCTCAAAAATAGATAAAAATATAACACCCCAAAAAGAAGAATTATTTAATGTAAAAAAAATAATATCACCAGAAAAGATATTGTTAAATAACAATAAAGTAATAACATTAATTGGTATAAAATCTAAAAATGGATTTGAAGAAAAAGCTATTGATTTTTTGAAAGATAAATTTTCAAAAAGAAAAATCTATATAAAATACGATGAAAATATAAAAAATGAAAATACAAATTCTCTTTTTGCTTATGTCTATTTAGATAACAAAACATTTATAAATAACCACTTAATAAAAACGGGATTTGTGGATATAGATTTAATCGGTAATTACAAATATAAAAATAAATTTTTAGAGAGTTTAAAAAATGGCTAAAGAATGGATTCTAAACAGTGCAACAAATAGATTTCAACTTAATTTCAAGCGTAATGTTGGAGCTGTAGCTGAAGAAATAAGAAAATGTAATCCAAAATCAATAGACGACTGGCAAAAATATTATTTTGAAAATGTTAAAACAGAAGAACAAATAATAGAACTTGGTAAAAAATTATACATAAAAATAACAGAAATTTTAGTTGCAGAAATTGACGAAATCACAGAAGAAGATTGTATTAATTACATAAGAGAACTTGTAATAGATAGAACTTACGAGGGATATATTAGAGAAATAAAAACAATATATGGACAATTACAAGAAATCTTACAATGTAAAATCTCGCCTGCTCCTGACAAATGGGATAGATTATTCAATGTAGATTTTTTTATTGAAATTAATGGAAAATACATAGGACTTCAGATAAAACCAGTTTCAGAAACAACTCAAATGACAGAAATTTATAAAGAAATTGAAATTCAAAAAAATACTCACAAAAAATTCAAAGAAAAATATGGTGGAGAAGTTTTTTACATTTACTCTTACAAAAGTGGAAATAAAAAGATAATTAAAAATATTGAAATTATTGATGATATAAAAAAAGAAATTGAAAGATTATCTATATAAAAGAGGCTAAACAAAATGAATCAATATTTTGCCGATCTTCACATACATTTGGGTGGTTCTTCTACAGGAACTCCTGTAAAAATAACAGCTTCTCGAAAATTGACATTTGACGCTGTGATAAATGAATGTGTAAATAGAAAAGGAATAGACATTGCTGGTATTG
>CADAWZ010000021.1 GCA_902791745.1 uncultured bacterium | reverse complement strand
TGTCAAAGACATCAAAAGCTGAATCCATATTTAAACAAATATATGAAATAGAAAAATTTGATGAAAAAATTCCGTTATTTATATATTTAGTATCTCCTTCCGACACTGAAACAGAAAAAATATTCAAATCATTTGAAAAGTTTATAAAAGAAGATAATATAAAAAAATTTGTATTATCAATAAATAATTTAATTGCACAAAAATACGATATTGTAATAAACAATTATAAAAAAGATAGAAAAACTCCCTATGAAGAAATAATTTTTTCCTTGGCTGTAAAAAATATAAATGAAATAAAAAAACCTGAAAAAAAAGAAAAAGACGATAAGAAAGAACAAACAAAAGAAATAGTCTATCCCAAAACAGCTGAAATGATAAAAAATATAGAAAAAGTAAAGAAAAATGAAAAATACGGAAAAACAATAAATTCCATTGCTCAAATAACAGAAATATACTTAAAAACCAATCCAAAAACAACAAAAAAAGAGATAGAACAAAATATAAAAAAATTACAAGAAATGCAAAATATTATTAATGATTACATAGTTTATTCTTATTCAAAAAAAGAGGAAAATAGAGAAAATAATATACTGACAAAATTGCCTAAAGAACCAACCAAAGAAAAAAAGGATATAAAAAAATGAAGTTTACTGATACTGAGTTCTTCAAACCTTCAGATATACCATTGAGATATAACGATGATCAAGAAGGCTGTATTATGACTTTTCTTGGTTTTGATACAGATGAAACATTGGATAATGAATTATTTTCCAAAAGAGAACAGGGCAGTATTTCAGAAACATTCAGATTAAAAGAAGATATCTTTTTGAAATCGATATCAGAATATGAAAAACAAATAAAAAAAGATCCTGAAAATCCCGTTCCATACAATGGAATAGGAATTGCTTTTTCTGGTTTAGGACTATATGATAAAGCAGAATATGCCTTTAAAAAATCACTAAAGTTAGCCCCAAAATATACTTATGCCAACTACAATATAGGTTTACTATATTTAAAGTTGGGAAGATATACAGAGGCAGAAGAAGAATTTAAAAAACACCTAAAAAATAATCCAAATGATGTATATGCTTTAAATAGACTTGGAATGGCCTGTCTAAACAATAAAAAAATTGATGAAGCAAAAAAAATATTACTAAAATCATTTTCTATAAATGAAATGGATTATGTAACCTTAAATAATTTAGGACTGGTTTTTGAACAAGAAAACAATTTAACAAAAAGTGAATATTACTTTAAAAAAGCAATTTCATTTTCTATAAAATATATTGAAGCGAGAAATAACTTAGGTAGAATTTTAGCAAAACAAAAAAAATGGGACGAAGCAGAAAAAGAACTTCTAAAAATTTTGATATGGTGTCCAAACAGTTCAAGTGCATATTGCAACTTAGGAATTCTCAATTTAGTACATCATAAATGGTCAGAAGCTGTAAAAAATCTACAAAAAGCGACAGAAATAAGTCCAATAGATATTTACTCCAAAAATATACTTGCTCTTGCATATTTAAAGTTAGGAGAAATAAACAAATCCTTAAACCAACTTGATGAAGCCTTAAAAATAAAAGAAGATGACCTCGAAACTCTTTCAAATAAAGCATATTGCCTATATTCTGCAAAACGCCCCAAAGAAGCATTATACTATGCCTCAACAGTGGCTTTACATCCAAATTCAAGTAATAAAATAAAAAATTTATGTGGAATATTGTCTCTAATTTTTGAAAAATATGATGAAGCTAAATTTTATTTTAAAAAAGTTTTAGACAAAAATGAAAATGATATTCCTGCACTTTTAAATTTATCCCTTTGTTTTATAGAAAAAGAAGAATTTGAGAAAGCAATATTTTTATCAAGAAGAGCTTTAAAATTAGATAATAATAACATAAATGCGATAAACACTTATGCCCTTGCATTATTTCATGCTGGATATACTCAAGATGCAATAGAAATTTTAAATAAAATTAAAGATGAAAATTCAGATGACTATTACACAAATTCAAATTTAGGACTATTCTTTACATCTCTAAAAAAATATTTTGAAGCTGAAAAATATTACCAAATTTTACTAAAAAAATATCCAGAAGATTGCGAAGTATTAAATAATTTAGGTTATATCTATTCAAAAACAGGAAGAGAAGCATTTGCAGAGAGACTTTGGAGAGATGCTTTGAGAATAGATTCATCTTATATTCCTGCAAGAAAAAATCTTGAATATATTGGTTATTTCCTCAGCAATGCAGGCAGAAATAGAAATTACAACAATATTATACTATTGTAAAATTTAAAAAACTCCATATTCAAAATTGAACTGCACCCATTTTTAGTAGATAACTAAAAGTAGGTGCAGTTTAATAATAAAAAAGGAGATTACTAAATCATCAAAACTTATTTATATTCAGGTTTTGTTATTGTTCCCATAAATACTGGTGTAGCTGTTCTTGGATCTGCTATTACAAAGAAGAACGGTCTATCTATTTTCATATGTTTTGTAGGTACAGGTCTTGGCATTGCTGATTTTGTCATAATTATACCTGTTACTGCAGCTGCTTCTGTACCTGTTTCATTTACATCAATATAAGTTTTATGTATGATATTTGAAATAAATAATCCGCTTGCTATTCCACTAAAATCAGCTTTTCCATCAAATGCTGATTTCATACCGAGTTTTTTTACTGTGTTTGATAGTTCAAAACTACATTCAGTTTTAAATTTAGGTAGATATAATTCAACTTTTGCTCTATCGAAATTGTCAAAAGCATTTAAAAATTCATCTTGAGAAAAACTTTTAATGAAATCGCCAATGGATTTATTTTCCCTTGGAAGGAATAGATACATAGAGGCTTTTCTGCCTTTATAATCTAATCTAACTGCTTGATAGTCGTCATTTTCATAATAAGGCATATTATCAAATTTATACATCATTGAAACTTTAACTTTTTGATTTTTAGTTGTTGTAAAGTCCTCGTCTCTTGTATTTTCTTTGTTAAATGTATTTACCCAAGTGCCATTAAAATATATAGCATTGATTAATGCAACATCTATATTGTCTGTTCTGTCAACTATTTTCTTTATTTTTTTGTGAGTTTTATCTGAGACCCAATTATTCATCAATGTTTTTGAAATTTCATTTTTTACTTCCGCATAGAAATATTCTTGACTCTTGTCTATAAATGACTGCTTTATTTTGAAATTGTCCCTTGCCCAAAGAGAATTTGCAATTTCTATTGTTATTGAATCATTGGATTTTAGTGTATCCATTATATTTTTTGATTCTTCAGATACCATTTGTTTATCTGCTTTTTCTGGATAGCCAAGAGTTGTTCTCATCTCTTTTTCTGTTATTCCATTAGAACCATTATATAACATATCAAATGCTAAATGAAGACTTAATGGGGATACAACAGTATTGTTTTCTTTATATACATCTGTAAAAATGTTTTTTCCAAAAAACATTACAGAATCTGAAAAATTTTGGTTCATTTTACTTAAATTTCCTTGTTTTTGTGAAACTTCTGTTACTTCTTCTTGATTTGTAGTTTCTTGTGTATTATTACAAGATGAAGCAGTGCAGACCATACTAAAAGATAAAATCAATATTGCCAATAAAAATTTTTTCATATTTTATCCTTTCTTATACCAGTCATTTTTTGATTTGAAGCTTGTTGAATTTTTGTGCTTTTCATCAAATTCTTCAAATGCCAAATCTATTAGATTTTCAAGAAGTTTTCCATATTCTATACCAGATGATCCCCAAAGTTTAGGATACATGCTTATAGAAGTAAAACCTGGTAGAGTATTTATTTCATTTAAATAAATTTCTTCAGTTTTTGGATCCATTAGAAAATCTACTCTTGAAAGACCTCGACATCCAAGTGAAATAAATGCTTTTACAGCTTTTTCTTGAATATCTTTCATCTGCCTTTCTGTTATTCTTGCAGGAACTATTGTAAGTGATTTGCCGTCTTCATATTTTGCTGCATAGTCATAAAATTCTCCACTTGGAGCAATTTCACCAGCTACTGAAGCCTTTGGTCTGTCATTTCCAAGTATTGCAACTTCTATTTCCCTTGCATTGTCGATAGATTTTTCTACTTGTACTGTAAAATCATATTTACTTGCAAGCTCTATTCCTTCTTTTAGTTCTTCTCTGTTGTGAGCCTTTGTAATTCCAACACTTGAACCTGTATTTGCTGGCTTTATGAAAAGATTATATCCTATTTCTTCACATTTTTTTATAATTTCTTCTTGATTTTCTGACCAGTCTCTTCTTGTAAAAAATATGTCTGGGACAACAGGTAATCCATTACTTGCAAATATTCTTTTTGAAAGAATTTTGTCCATTGCAAGAGCACTTGAAGGAACATTACAACCTACATAAGGGATATTTGATAATTTAAAAAGACCTTGAATTGTGCCATCTTCTCCATTTGTTCCATGTAGGACTGGGAATATAACATCTACTTTTATTACTTCTTTTTTATTTTCACTATTTTTTATAACAACTAATCCCTTTTCTGCAGGATCGAGTGAAAAAAATACATTTTCGTCTGTTTCAGGTTCTTTTCCGCTTTTAAGTATGTCAAGAACTTGATCACCTAAAAACCATTTTCCACTTTTTCCTATTCCTATTTCAATAACACTGTATTTATCGTTTTTTTTAAGTTCCTGTATTATGGAACTTCCTGATACAAGTGAGACTTCATGCTCTCCTGATACACCGCCAAAAAATACGGCTACACATATTTTTTTATCCATTTTTTATCGTCCTTTTTCTATATTTCCCCTTTTATTTCCATTCCCATTTGTTCTAAAAAAGATTTCATAAACTCTACTCTTTTAGTTGCTATTTTTTTTGCTTTTTCTGTGTGAAGTTTAGATGGAATTGAAAATAATTTTGTAAAAAGATGGTCTATTGTATATTTTTTGTCATTAGGTTTTCTGTCTGATTTACAGAAAGGATCATCTACATTATATAAAGTTCTTTCTGATTCGTTTAAAAAGGAAAACATTCTTGCAAGCCCTATGGCACCTAATGAATCGATTCTATCTCCGTCTTGCAAAAGCTCTCCCAACAAAGATTTTGGCTCTCTACCCAATGACCAAGAATGAGTTTCTATGGCAGAAGCTATTTCTTCTATTTGTTGTGAAGTAAATCCATATTTATTTAAATTTTCTCTTGCATAATTTGCAGAAATTATCGCATGATTTACTCCTTCTTGTGGGATAGTTCTTCCAACATCGTGAAAACAACATGTCGCATATATCACATCTTCTTCAATTTGTGGAAAATCTTTTGCAAGTTCGAGAACTAAATTTAATACTCTTTTTGTGTGTAGAAAATCATGCGAATTATCCGCATTTTTAAATATTTTTTCTGTATCTTTTAAAATTTGTTCTTTTATCATTTTTTTACATCTTATTTGATTTTAATGTCTTTACTACTTTATATCCACCATCAACAGGTGTAATTTCAACAAGTCCATTTACATAACCTTGACCATCATATCCAACAAAATCTGCATATAATTTTCCATCAGTAGCTTCTTTGATATTACTTAACCATGTTACATCATCATTGTCAGTTTTAGTCCATTTGAATATTCCATCAGAATCTTTTATTAGTTTTCCTGTTTTTGTTCTTAAAAGTTTTCCCTCTTTCCATTTCAATACTCTAAATGTTTGTGGTCTTACATCTGATTGAATTTCTTGGATCATAACTTCTGTATATCCATCTTTGTCTATATCTGCTATTGCAACTACATAAGAGTTTCCAAAATTAGTACCTGCTATTGTTGTTGGACTGTCTACTTTTTTTGTTCCTGCAAACAATTTTTTCCCATTTTGATCGAAAAATACAAGTCTTCCATACCATTCATATTCTTCTGGATTATATTTGAATATACGAACTTTTACAGTTTTTATGGCACTTTTTTTGTTTGATGTTGAACAGAGTTCATATATTTCGCCTACTTTGGGAGATTCCATCCAAGAATGGTCTGCATTTTTGAATGTGTATGAATTTTGAGCAAATATTATTCCTGTTGCGATAAAAATAAACATAAACAAGAAAGAAATTGTCAATATTTTTTTCATAATTTACTCCTTTTTAGTCATAATTTTATAATAAAAGATATTGTCTTTTATATTGGGATTTCCTTTTATATTTTCTATAGTATCTGTTTTTTAAAAAAATATTTCTTATGAAATATTAAAGATTAATTTTTAAAGGACATTTTACAATTTTTAGACAATATAAAAATTATATTATAATATTTTTAGTGAGGTTTTTTGTATGTCTGAAGTTATAGATAGATTTTTTAAGTATATAAAAGTAGATACTCAGTCAAAAGACGATGTAAAAGAATTTCCAAGCACTGAAAAACAAAAAAATTTAGCAAAGATTCTCGTTGAAGAATTAAAGGAAATGGGAGCAGAAAATCCACATATGGATGAATATGGATATGTATATGCTTCAATTCCTGCAACTTCTGATGAAAAACTTCCTGTAATTGGTTTTATTTCTCACATGGATACATCTCCAAGTGTTAGTGGTAAAGATGTAAATGCAAGAATTGAAAAATTTGACGGTGATAAAATAGTTTTAGGTGGAAATTATATTCTTTCTGCAAGTGAATACCCAGAACTAAAAAAATATAAAGATTGTGATCTCATTGTTACAGATGGAACAACACTTTTAGGGGCAGATGACAAAGCTGGTGTTGCCGAGATCATGACCTTTGTGCATAAACTTCTCAAAGATAAACCATTTAAACATGGCGAAATAAAGATTGCATTTACTCCAGATGAAGAAGTTGGCAGAGGAGTAGATTTTTTTGATGTCAAAAAATTTGGTGCAGATTATGCCTATACTGTTGATGGTGGAGAACTTGGTGAGATTGAATATGAAAATTTCAATGCTGCCTCTTTTAGACTTACTATTCATGGCAAAAATATTCATCCAGGCTCTGCAAAAGGCAAAATGAAAAATGCTATTCTAATGGGTATGGAATTCCATAACATGCTTCCTGTTTTTGAAAATCCAGCATTTACTGAAAAATACGAAGGATTTTATCATCTTGATGCTTTTTCTGGGGATGTTGAAAAAGCAGAACTTGTCTATATTATAAGAGATCATGATATGGACAAATTCAAAGCTAAAAAATGCAGAGTTGAAAAAATATGTGCATATATGAATGAAAAATATGGTGAAGGCACATTTGAATATACACTCAAAGATTCTTACTATAACATGAAGGAAAAAGTTCTTGAACAGTTCCACCTTGTAGAAAATGCAAAAAAAGCTATGATTGACCTTGGTGTTGAGCCTAAAGTTATTCCAATAAGAGGAGGAACAGATGGAGCAAGACTCTCATTTATGGGATTGCCATGTCCAAATCTTTGTACAGGAGGGGCAAATTTCCACGGTAGATTTGAATATGTTCCTGTAAAATCAATGGAAAAAATAACTGATATTTTGATGGAAATCGCAAAAATTTATTCGAATGTAAAATAGGTTATTGATAAAAATGGGGAAAAAAATAAATTTGTGAAAGTTTGTTTTTCCCCATTTTTTTTAAAAAAGGGAATTTTTTTTTATTATAGAACATATAATAATTTTGAATATGTTTTAAAAAATTGCATTATATAGTTATTAAAAATGAATTAATTTATTCAAAAATATATTTGAATTTTTTGATTTATTTTGTCGGAGGTTTTGTATGAAGAGCCGATTTTTTCGCACTTCGTTTTTACTCTTTATTATAATAATATTTACTTTTTCTTTTCCAGTCATTAGCTTTGCAGAAGATACAAGCGAAGAAAACGGCGTTTTTGAATCTGCTGTCAGTGGTAATGTTGTAGATTCTCCTTCAAAAGAAAATTCAGTTTCTGATAAAACTTTATCCGATTCTGAGAAATCTGATAAAAGTGAGGTTTCAGATACAGAAAAAGTAGAAGCAAAAGATTCTGAAGACAAAGTTGAACCTTCTAAAACAGAAGAAGTTAAAACAGAAGATGTTAAAACAGAAGAAGTTAAAACAGAAGAAGTTAAAACAGAAGATGTTAAAGCTGAAGAAAAAGAAGTAAAAACTGAATCAACTTCTTCAGAAGCTGAAATAAAAGAGGATACTAAATCAAATGCTGATGATAATTTAGATGAATCAGCCCCTAAGATAACTGCAATAGTAATAGAGGGAAATAATACTGTTCCAACTGATGAAATAATAAAAGTTATGTCTATGAAAATAGGAGATCCTTTGATTGCTTCAAAAGTTCAAAGAGATATTCAATCTATTTTTGATTTAGGTATGTTCACAGATGTAAAAATAGATCAAAGATATTTCATCGGTGGTGTTAAAGTTATTTTTACAGTTCTCGAAAATCCAGTTGTAAAAAATATTGTTTTTGAAGGAAATACAGTTGTAGACTCTGAAAAATTGCTATCTCTAATGGAGACAAAAGTAGGAAATATTCTCAATACAAAGACTCTTTATGGAGATACAAATGCTATTAACCAATATTATAATGATGAACTTGGTTATCTTTTGAAGCCTACACATATAAAAGATGTAAATTGGACTGAATCAGGAGAGCTTAAGATAAAGATTTCCGATGGAATGATTGTAAACGATATAGAAATTATCGGAAATACTGCATATACAACAGAAAAACTTCGTTCTTTTTTGACATTTAAAAAGGGTGAATTGTTCAATCAAAAGGTAGCAAAAACAGATACAGATAAAATAGCTGCACTTTATGAGAAAGATGATTATATTCTCGATACTATAAGACCTACTGCTGATCCAGCTACAGGTCTTGTAACTATAAAAATAGTTGAAGCTATTGTCGAAGATATTAAGGTTGAAGGTAATACAAGAACTAAAGATTATGTCATATTTAGGCATATGAATACAAAAATAGGTCAAATTTTGAAGAGAAAAAGAATTCAAAAAGACCTTGAAAGACTTAATAACATTGGATATTTTTCAAGTGTAAACATAGAGCCAGAAGCAGGTTCTGACATAGGCAAAGTAGTTCTTGCTATAAAAGTAAAAGAACAGAAAACAGGACAAGTTACTTTAGGACTTGGTTACACAGGTGGTGGATCAGGTGCTGTAAGAAGTGGTGTTACTGGTGGTGTTTCTGTTTCTGAACGCAATTTTAAAGGAACAGGTTGGGGAGGTTCTGCACAATTTCAGGCTGGTGTCCATTCAGATTTTCTCAATTTATCAATATTTAATCCTGCTATAAACTCAAATAGAGATTCGATTTCATTTGCATTTTACACACAAAATTATAAAGAATTAACTCAGGTTGTTCCAGAATCAAAGCCTATTCAGTATTCATATTACGATGATAAAAGAACAGGTTTTGTTGTAAGTTATGGACATCCATTGACTGAATTCTTTACTGTTTATCTTTCACTAAAAACAGAAAGAATAAAATTGACGAGAAGTGGAATATCTGATTATGAACCTATAGGACTTTTTGATGGTCGTGCAAATAGTGGAACTCTCTCTGCTGTTTATGATAATAGAGACGATTTGTTTAATCCAAAAACAGGTACATTTATAAATGCTTCTGTTCAAAGTGCTGGTGGTTTCTTTGGTGGAGATGAAGAATTTACTAAGACACAGCTTGAAATAAGAAAATATATACCTGTAGGTAAAAGCATGACTTTAGCTTTAAGAGCTTGGGGAGGAGCTGTAAATGGTAAGAGTTTCTCAAGTTCAGATGTCTTTTATTTAGGTGGAGCTGATTCATTGAGAGGTTATCATGATAACATCTTTATGGGCGATAGGATGATTCTTTTAAATGCTGAGTTGAGATTCCCTATAGCAAAACTTACTGTTTTAAGTGGAGCTATTTTTGTTGATGCTGGTAATGCTTGGTTTAAAGATCAAGGTTCTTCTAAACTTCATACAGATGCAGGTATTGGTTTAAGACTTACTCTTCCTACATTAGGACTTGGAGTTATAAGACTTGATTATGCAACAGGTGATGATGGATCAAGAGTTACAATAGGATTTGGTCAGAGTTTCTAATTTGATTTGGAGGATTTTATGAAAAAGATTTCAGCAATTATAATTTCCTTGCTGATTTGTGTTTCTACTTTTTTGTGTACTTCATGTAATGATAACGATAAAGAACAAACGAAAAAAAGTACATGTGAACTTGCTATTATTGATACAGCCTCTGTTTATAAACTTCAGGCTTTTTTGAAGGCAAATGAAAAGATAAATCAGGCAAGACTTTCTCTTGAACAGTCTTACTCTGAAAAGATGAAGGATGCTTCTGAATCACAAAAAGCAGATTTAAATGCCCTTTTTGAAAAAGACCTTCAGTCTGTTATAAATAAAGAAATTAATCCTTTAAAAGATAGAGTACAGGCCTCTATTGCATTAGTTGCTGCTGAGAAAAAAATAACTATAGTTATGGATAAATCAGTTGTTGTAACAGGTGCAGAGGATATAACAGATGCTGTTAAGGATAAATTTAGAGAAGAAGGCGATTTAAATGCTCCAGATGTTGAGATTGGAGAAAATAGCAGTGTTGCATATTTTGATCAAGATGTTGTAAGAAGTCTTCCTATGTTTAGAGATTCAGATAAAAAAATGCGTGAAGCTTGGACAAAGGCAAGAGAAGATATTGCTACTAAATCCAAAACAATGACTGATGAACAGATTAGAGTTTTGACTGCTGATTATGAAAAAAAGTTAAAAGCTATGAATGATTCTATTTCAGTTCCTCTTCTTAAAAAAGTTAATGATACGGTTAGTGAAGTTGCAAAAGAAAAGAAATATCTACTCGTTGTAGGTAAAGAATATGTTATGTATGGCGGTAAAAATATAACAGACGAAGTTGTTGATAGACTTTTAGGTAAAAAATCTTCTTCAACTTCTTCATCAAAGGATGAAAAATAAAAGTATAAGTTTATGATTATTTCTAAATCTAATTTTAATTCAGTTTTGATTTTTTCTTTAATTATTTTTTCTTCTTTTATTTTTGTTACAGGTTGTACTAATGGCAAGAAAAAAGATGAAGTTGTTCAAAAGCCTTTAAAAATGGCTGTTGTTAATGTTGAAAAGGTTATAAAAAATCATAGTGATTGGAATAATCTTGAAAAGCTTGATAAGAAATTATCTGACATTTCAAATGAAATGCAAAAAGGTTCTGGAGAATCTCTTCATAAACTTGGAGCTTCACAAGCTAAAAAGATGGATGATGCTCAAAAAAAAGCAAGAGCTGAGCTCGAAGCCGAATTGAGAGCTGTACAGGCTTCACTTGATGCACAAAAGAAGCAAATGGAAGCACAGTTTGAAAGAGACCTTGAAGCAGCTAAAAACGCAGCAAAAAATATAAATAGAAGTGCTCCACCATCTCAATCAGCAGCAGTTTTAACAGGTGATATGCTTGTTTTAAGAGATAGACAGGTATCTGCTAAGAGACTTGCACTTCAAAAACAAGCAAAAGAAAATATAGATAGAGAAAAAACAAGGCTTGATAATGAGCTTTTGGCTTATGATCAGCAGATTTCTAAAGAAAATCAATCTCAGAGATTAAATATTCAATTAAAATTACAACTCGATTTGCCAGAAGAAGAAAAAAAGGCACTTCAAGAAGAGTTAATGTCCATAAACGAAGAAGAAGCTAAGCTAAAAAATGCTAAAAAGACAGAAATTTCTTCACAACTTGAATCGCTTTCAGCACGAGAATTTAAAGCTGTTGAAGATGGAGTTGCTGCATATAAAAAACAACTTGATAGTGATATAAGGAATCAAGTTGGTTATGGTTCTCCTTCAAAAGAAGAGGCTTCTCAACTTCAAGCTAAAGCAAATGAAATTCAAAGAAATTTAGCACAAAAGCAAAAAGATATGGAAGCTAAGATGGCAAGTGCAGGAGCTGAAGCAAGTCGTAGATTGAATGAGAAAAAAGCACAGATTGAAAAAAGACTTGAAAATTTAGGTGTTTCCCTCAATAAGGAAATGGAAAAATCGAGAGAGGCACTTATAAAATCTGATATGGAAAAAGTTGAGAGATTGAAATCAGACTATTCTTCTTTAATGTCTGAAAGAAAAAATCTATATGATGCAATGCTTGAAGATGTCAAAGTTGCTGTTAAAAAAGTTACTGAAGATGAGAATATAGATGTAGTTTTTTTGACTTATATTTCAAATGTTTCTGTTGAAGATGTTACAGATAAGACAATTTCCGCATTGAAAAAGGAGTGATTAAGTTGAAGAAAATAGCAGTAGTTGCACTTATTATAATATCATCTTTTTGTTTGTCATCTTGTACTAAAACTGAAAGCGGAAATGTTTCAAAAACATTAAATGTTGCATATATAAATACAGACAGTCTTCTCAAAAAATGGGAAAAATATAGAGATTTAGGTGATGAATATATAAAAGATAGAAATGAATTGGCAGATAAAGTTAAAAATTTGAGAAAACAAATGTCGAGCAATGAAGCTGAAATAACTGATTCTCAAAAAAGAGAATTAGCAGATCTTCAAACGAAACATCAGGCTCTTACTGCAGAATGGAGCAAAAAGAGGACAGATATTGTCAATGAGTTAAGGGGTATAGCTTCTGAAGTTGCAAAAGAACAACATTTTGATGTTGTTATTGATAATTCTGAAAGTTCACCAGTTATTGAATATGGTGGAGAAGATATAACAGTAGACATATTGTCAAAATTGAGAGAAAAAGAAGATAATAAGAAGTAGGGATAAAGAAATGTTTAAAAAATTAAGTGAAATAGCTGAACTTTTAGGTGGTGTACTTGAGGGTGAAGATATTTCTGTTGAAGGTATAGCTGGAAGTGATGATGCTAAAGAAACATATTTAACTTTCATGGAAAGTGAAAAATATAGATCATCTGTTGAAGCTTCAAAGGCTTGTGCTGTAATAATACCTATCAATTCAAAAAGATTTGATAAACCTGTTATTAGAATGAAAAATCCAAGGCTTGGATTTGCACTTGTTCTTGATATATTCCATAAAAGAGAAAAACCTGTTCCTTCAATTCATCCTTCAGCTGTTATTGGCGAAAATGTTACTATTGGAAAAGATGTATTTATTGGACCTTATGTTATTATTGAACCAGGAACAATAATAGGAGACGGAACTGAAATTTATTCTTTCTCTTATATAGGTAAAGGTGTTTCCATAGGAAAAAATACTATTATAGAGCCAAGAGTAACTATTTTTTATGGTTGTTCTATTGGAGATAATTGTTTGATCCATTCAGGAGCTGTACTCGGTGCAGATGGTTTTGGTTTTGTTCGTGATGGAGCAAAACAGATTAAAATTCCTCAAATAGGAATAGTTCAAGTTGGCAATGATGTAGAAATTGGAGCAAATACAACTATTGATAGAGCTACAACAGGAAAGACAATTATAGGTAATGGTACTAAGATAGATAATCTTGTTCAGATTGGACACAATACTTGTGTAGGAAATGATTGTACAGTTGTTTCTCAATCTGGAGTTGCAGGAAGTACAAAAATTGGAGATAGAGTTATAATAGCCGCTCAAGCTGGTGTAAGAGACCATACAATTGTAGGTTCTGACAGTATTGTTGCAGGAAGAGCTGGAGTTACAAAACAAGTAAAAAGTGGCACAGTTGTTTCAGGATATCCTGCAAGAGATCACAGAGAAGAACTCAAAATAGAGGCTTCTATTGCAAAACTTCCAGAATTTATGTCAAAAATGGAAAAGGCTATAAGTAAAATTTCAGGGAATTTGAGTAAGTAGGGGATTATATGACTTTTTTTAAATATTCAATTTTTCTGTTTTTGTTCATTTTTTTGTTTTCTCTATCTTTAGTATATGCACAAGAATCTCAAAGTATTCCTGTTAAAGTAAATGAAACAGTTGTTTTCAGATTATTTGATACGGAAGAAGAAAGTGCTTCTTCAATAGCTGAAAGAGCTTCAAAGATATTGAACGAAAAATTTGAGGCTGGAGCAAGTGGTGATTCCTTGAAGACAACATCTGAAGAAGGTGGAGGTTATTCAATATATTGGGGAACATCATTTATTGTAACTGTTACAAAAGAACAAGCTTTAAAACACAATTCCGATCCAGAAGCTTTAGCTAAATTGTGGTTAAAGAATATAAATTCGTTTGTTGCTGCAAAACCATTGGATATGTCTGCTTCAAAGATTATAGTTGCACTCGGTGATTCTACATCTGTAACCATTGGAGGAGAAGGTAAGGTAAAATTTAAATTCCCTGCAAATACTCTTCAAGTTTCTTTTGATGAAGATGAAGATGAAGTTTCTATTCGTCCTTTAAAAACAGGTGAATTTAATCTTTTGATTATAAGAAAAAATCAAAGAGGAACTGTAAAATTAATTGTAAAAGAGAGAGCTGGTAAGATAGCAAAAGATGTAGAGCTTGAAGTGACTGGAGTTCCTGCTTCTGTAGAGGTTATAAAATCTGGTATTCTTTGGCGGATTCCAGATGGTGTGATATTGAAACCAGGTGCTTCTGTTTATTTGAAAGATGATATTTCCATTTATCAATCTATAACAGAGGGCGATACTTCTATTTTATCAGTTCCAGTAATTCTTGAAGGTCCCAATTATATTTCTGTTGAGGGAGTTATAAAAGTTCATATAAAAAATAATGGACTTAAATGGAAAGAGCCTTCTGAGTTGTTTATAAGTAATAGACCTGAGATAATAAAAGAGGATGGAATTTTATTTAATAAACAAATTTCAGAATTAAATCATATCAGAATGATGTATTCACATAAAAATGGTTCTGATTTCAATAGAAAGTTAACAGTTTCTTTGAAAAATAAAAATCCAAAACCTGCAAAACTTTTGTTTAGAAATGCTTTTGCTGGTCCAGATAAATTTGAAATGTATGCAGGTCATAAAGCAGCTTATAGATATATGGGGCTTTATGAAAGTAAAAGTGGATTTGTACTGGAAGTTCCTGCATTTGGAAATATAGTAGTTGTAGAAAAAACAATAACACCTAATTTTCTTTTTTCAGGAATTTGTGATATTGAAGTTCTTGAAGGAAATGGAATTGATGTAAAAGTTGAGACATTCAAATCAAAAAATAATGGAAATTTAAAAGAAATTGATGAGCCATTTGATCCTTTTAAGATTCATCCACATGGTGTTTT
Organism: uncultured bacterium; assembly: GCA_902791745.1. Classification (GTDB taxonomy): domain Bacteria; phylum Vulcanimicrobiota; class CADAWZ01; order CADAWZ01; family CADAWZ01; genus CADAWZ01. Next base: position 7,880 of record CADAWZ010000021.1, on the reverse strand, counting down.
TCCTGTTCCAGAGATATTGAATGAGAATACTTATAAAGTTTCTTCTGGTGATTTAGAAATTACAGTTGGAAAATGGCCTTGGGTTATAGATGCCCAAACGGGTGAACCAAATACAGGAAATTTTGGTGTTGTATATACTTTGAAGACAAAACTTGTAAATGATACATCTTATCCTGTAACAATAGATATTATTTTTACTCCGTTAAATGGTACATCACAGGGAACATTTGTAATAGATGGAGATTTGATTGAGAGTAAAATATTGAAAAAAGATTCATCTGAGACAATAAAGCAGATAAAATTGAGACCAAATGAAACATTGGATTGTAAAATTGTAACAATTCCAGAGGCTTCATCTTGTTATCCTGTGCAATTTTTGTTCACTAATAACGCCAAATAATTATTCTCCTAAATTTAGAAAAATAAAAAGCGAGAAAGTTGATAAAATATGTCAAATTTAAAACAGCGTACAATTTCTAAAAAGTTTTCTGTTGATGGAGTTGGAATACACACTGGCAAAAAAGCTATTGTAGAAATATTACCTGCTAATCCAAATGAAGGTATTTTGTTTTTTGATAAAAATCATGAGGAATATCCACCAGTAAAGGCACGAGCTTGTAATGTTGTAAACTCTACAAGATGCACTGTTTTGGGAAATGATAAATTTTCTGTTTCAACAGTTGAACATTTTATGGCAACTATAAAATCATTTGGAATTGACAATTTAAAGATTTATATTGATGCACCTGAAATGCCTATTTTAGATGGTTCTGCTAAAAAATGGTGTGAATTGTTTTTAGATGCAGGTATTAAAGAATTTGAAGAATCTGTAAAAATGGTTGATTTTACGGCTCCTCTATATATAGAGAGTGGAAATTCTTCTATTGTTGCTATCCCAAGTGATAAATTGAAATATACATTTGTTTTTGATTATCCAAAAACAATTGTTGGAACTCAAATATTTACATTTACACCTTCTGAAGATGATTTTGTAAAAGAGGTTGCTTCTGCAAGGACATTTGCATTTTATGAGGAAATAAAGCCACTTCTTGATAGTGGATTGGCAAAAGGTGGAGATTTATCTAATGCTTTAATTATAAAGAAAGATGGCTATATGTCTGATTTAAATTTTGATAATGAGCCAGTGAGACATAAATGTCTTGATTTGATAGGTGATATTGCATTATGTGGATTTGGTTTTAATGCACATATAATAGCTATTAGGTCTGGTCATAAATTAAATACAAAATTTGCGTCAATTTTAGAAAAAAAATTGATGTTGTAATTATTTGCACTGTAATATAAATTTAATAAGAAAAGATGTATGCTTTTGTTTTAGATAATTTTATATAATCAAAAAAAATAGGGAGATTATATTTACATGGATATACAGAAAATACAAGAAATTATTCCTCACAGATACCCATTTCTTCTTGTTGATAGGATACTTGAAGTTGATGGGAGAAAAGCTGTTGGAATAAAAAATGTTTCTGTCAATGAACCTTTCTTTCAGGGACATTTTCCAGGACATCCAATTATGCCAGGAGTTTTAGTTACAGAAGCAATGGCACAAGTTGGAGCTTGTTTAATTCTTTCAAGTGAAGAATTTAAGGGGTGTCTTCCATATCTTGCAGCACTTGATAGAATTAGATTTAAAAGACCAGTGAGACCTGGCGATCAGCTCAGAATAGAAGTTGAAATAACACAAGTTAAGAGAAATGTTGGTAAGATGATAGCTTGTGCTAAAGTTGATGATAAAGTTGTAGCAGAGGGAACTATGCTTTGTTCTATAATTAAGGCATAGTGATTTCTCTGAAGGATTATATTTTTTAAAAATAGAAATTTTTATATTCTAAGTTTGAAAGGATGTAGAAAATGGGCAAACCGATTGGTGTTGCGGTTGTCGGAGTAGGAAGTATGGGAAAAAACCATGCTCGTGTTTTTTCCGAAATACCAAATGTAAAATTGGTTGGATTATCCGATATTAACGAAGAAACAGCTCGTGAATATGCTAAAAAATTTCACACAGAGTATTTTAAAGATTATAGAGATTTATTTGATAAAATTGATGCAGTATGTTTGGCTGTTCCAACAAGTCTTCATCACAAAATGGCAATGGACTTTCTAAATCATGGAGTTCATGTGTTTGTTGAAAAGCCAATAACAAATATGCTTTTTGAAGCAAAAGAAATTGTTGATTTGGCAAAAGAAAAAGACCTTGTCTTACAAGTAGGTCATTTAGAGAGATTTAATCCAGCTGTTATTCAATTCAAGAAGATGTTAAAAAATCCAGTTTATATACAATCTTCAAGAATTGGTTACCCAAGTAAGAGAAATTTAGATATTGGTGTTATTTGGGATTTGATGATACATGATTTAGATATACTTTTGACGATTGTTAAAAGCCCTGTTGCAGATGTTCAGGCTTATGGATTGTCTTTGTATTCTAAAAAAGAGGATATTGCACATGTTCAGATTCTCTTTGAAAATGGAGCAATAGCAAGTCTTTTGGCAAGTCGTATAAGTGGAGAAAGACTTAGACATTTAAAAGTCATTGAGCCTTTAAGGACATTTAATCTTGATTTTATAAATCAAACATTGTCTGTTGTCAATCTTCCAAAGGAAGGTCATACTAATCCTCCAGAGTTTGTTCCTATAAGAAAAAGTGAACCATTGAGATTGGAACTTGAACATTTTACAGAGTGTGTTATAGGACATAAAACTCCTCTTGTTACTGGAGAAGATGGGAAAAATGCTCTTCAGCTTGCAATAAAAGCTGTTGATAACATGAAGATGGTTAAAATGTCAGATTCATCTGATCTTGCAAAATTTCTTCAATTAGAAGATTTTTAGGTGTTTTAAGGTTGGGAAGATCAACCTTTTATAATGGTTTTAAAACCATGTAGATATTTTTATTTCATGTTTTATCCATGAACAATTATAAAGAAAGAATTATTTTAAGGGAGATATATAGTTTAAATGTCAATTCACCCAACCGCAATAATCGATCCTTTGGCAAAAATTGCCGAAGATGTTGAGATTGGACCATTTTGTGTTATTGGTCCAAATGTTAAAATTGGTAAAGGCTGTATAATTGATTCAGGCGTAAAAATAGATGGTTATACAGAAATAGGGGAAAATTGTAAAATTTACCATGGAGCAGTTATAGGTACTCCTCCACAAGATGTAAAATTTAAGCCTTCTGAAATTACTTATGTAAAGATAGGTTCAGGAAATTTAATAAGAGAATTTGTTACTATTCACAGTGCAACAGGTGCAGGTAATGAAACAGTTGTTGGAGATAACAATTTTTTGATGGCGTATGTTCATGTAGGGCATAATTGTCATCTCGGTTCTAATATCACAATTTCAAATGCAGCATCTTTTGCAGGACATGTTCATATTGAAGACAATGCTGTTATAGGTGGTATGACAGGAGTTCATCAATTTGTACGCATTGGAAGTTTTGCAATGGTAGGTGGTTGTTCTCGAATAACTAAAGATGTTCCGCCTTTCAGTATGATTGCTGGCTCTCCTGAAAGATTTTATGGCTTAAATGTTGTAGGTTTAAGAAGAAATGGTATAGATTTAGAGGCAAGAAATTTGATAAAGAGAGCTTACTTAATTCTCTGTTCAAAAAATAAATCAGAAGCTATTGCTGAGATAGAAAAAATGGATTGTTCTTCAAGAGAAATGCAACATCTTCTTGAATTTGTAAAAGCAGATTCAAAGAGAGGAATTTGTTTTAAGAGAGATTCTAAAGTAAAAAAAGACAAAGATACAGAAATTAGTTTATAAAGACGAATATGTCAAAAAAAATATTTATTATGGCGGGAGAGCCTTCTGGAGACCTTCAAGGCTCTTTTGTCATTCGTGAGCTAAAAAAAATAATAGATGAAGATATAATAATTTCTGGAATGGCTGGAGACCTCTGTAAAGAACAGGGAGTTGAACTCATATGTAATAGTATGTCGAGCATGTCATTTGTTGGTCCTTGGCATGCATTGGGTAAAATTCCTTTTTTAATTAAATGTTGGCATATAATAAAACGGAAATTATTGGAATTTAAACCAGATTTGGTTTTCATGATTGATTCTCCAGCTTGGAATATGCGTATTGGAAAAGTAGCTAAAAGAGCTGGATTTAAGACTGTCTATTATTTTCCACCTTCAGCATGGTATAGAGATGAAAAAAGAGCAAAATCTATATTGTCTGTTTCAGATTATATTATTCCAGTTTTTGCATATAATGTTGAAACATATAAACAGTTTAATCTTCCATACCACTATTTTGGACATCCAATAGTAGATGTTGTAAATGAAAAATTAAGTGCTTGTACTGAAGATATTGTACCAAAAGATAAAACGGCTATTGCTTTTTTACCAGGTAGTAGAAAACAAGAAATAGATTCTCTTATGAAGATATTTATAAAAACAATGAAAATGCTGATGAATAAGAGAGAAAATTTATTTTTTGTTATTCCTGCTTCTTGTGATAAAAATAAGTCTCTTATTGAATCATATTTAAAAGATGATACAATACCTTATAAAGTAGTAACAGGTGGAAGTTATAAGGCTTTTAAAAATGCAAGAGCAACTGTAACTGCTTCAGGAACTGCAACTTTAGAAGCTGCTGTTTCAAGAGTTCCAATGACGGTTGTTTATAGATTGGCTGTTCCAGATTATTTTTTAGGTAAATTGTTGGGAATAAAAGTTCCGTTTTTTGCTGCTCCTAATCTTGTTCTTCAGAGAAAAATTGTTCCAGAATTACTTCAAGATGAAGTAAATCCTGAGAGATTGACTGAAGAAACATTGAAATTACTTGACGATACACCAGAACGAAATCAAATGCTTAAAGATCTTGATGAAGTGAAAAAGAATTTAGGAGAGTTGGGAACGGTTAAAAATATAGCAAAATTTATAAGTGAAATTTTATAGAATATGAGTAAAAAAGGTAATTTTAAAAAAAATCAAAAAATTTCTAAAGTAAAAACTAATACATATAGTAATAAGGTTAGTTTAACGAAACAAGAATCAAAAAATAAAGAAGAAAAAGTAGTCGTTTCTACTACCAATGAAGAGCAAACTCCTGAAAATATTCAAGCAAAATATATTATGATTATATCGTTTGCTTGTTTGGGATTTATTTTTACTTTTCTTGCTAATTATGGTTTTTTTGATCTCCAAAAAGCATTGTTAGCTGGTTTTTGGGGAATAGCAGGGGGAGCTGCTTTTGCTTATCTTCCATATTGGCTTGCTTCTCGTGAAAATTAGTTATGCTGAATATTGTCCATACAACAGATTTACATGGTCATTCTTCTATTTTAAAAAAATTGCCAAAACCTTCTGAAGATGTGATTCTTCTTGACAGTGGAGATGCTATTTTAGGCAGTTGCACTGTTTTTAGATTTAAAGAACCAATTTTTGAAGAGATGAATTTGGCAAATCTTTCTGCTATGACTATGGGGAATAGGGAATTTAGCTATTTTCCAAGAGTTTTGGAAGGGCGAATAAAAGCTATCAAATTTCCAATGCTTTCTGCAAATTTTCATTCTACAAAAGATTATATACATTTACGAGATTTTATAGTTGTTGAGAAAGCTGGCTTTAGAATTGGAATAACTGGACTTTCTCCAATTCAATTTTCTACAAGATTGCTTTTGTCAAGCATTGCCTGTGGTTATTTTGAGGATTATGTAAAAGCGATGAAAGCTATTGAAGCAAAATTAAAAGAACAGAGCGATTATATAATTCTTCTCTCACATTCTGGACTTAAAGAAGATATGGAAATAGCTAAAGAATGTGGTTTTATTAATTTAATCCTCGCAGGTCATTCACATGAAAAATTTTCAGAGCCTGTCTATGTAAATGATACTGCTGTATGTCATACAGGTTGTTATGGTTCATCTTATGCTTTGTTAAAAATAGATATGTCTTCAAAAAAGATTTTGAGCTATGAAAATGTAGTGCCGTAAAAACTTAAATTTTTCTATCTTTTCTTTTTTTCTTCTAACTTTTTTATTACATCATTTGATTTTTCTATAGCTTCATCTAATTCTTTATCAAATTTTTCCTGTTCTTCACTTTTTTCAGGGGGATTTATTTTTCTTGACTTTTTTATTATATCAGCAATAATTCCTCTTTCTATAAGAGTAAGAGATGCCCCCTTTTCATCTTTATTATTTTTAAATGCATCAGATAATTTTTTAATTCGTTCATTGAAATATTTTTTTAATATTTTCTTTTGTAAATCCACAAAATTATCAAATTTTCCATATTTAAATCTATTTTCAACTATTTCTGCATTTTCAAATTTTTCAGCTATTTTTATCATGCCTTCAACAACACTTTTTTTAAATGCATTATCAGAAGATTGTGTTACAGACTTCTCTTTTTTCTTAAATAAACCACTAATTTTTTCATTTAAATCTTTAAAAAAACTCATTTAAAACCTCTATTTAAAAATTAATATAAAAATATTATTATATTAGATAAATTATTTTACCTTTTTTATTTTGTTTTCTTTCTTTATATTCTTTTTAGAAAATAAAAGACCAAATTCAAATAATAAATATGTTGGAAGAAATAACATCAATTGACTTATTATATCAGGAGGAGTAAATAACCCTGCAAATATAAGCAAAAATACGATTACATAACTTCTTTTAGAACTTACTGATTCATAAGATATTATATCCCATTTTATAAGCATATTTACTACAAGTGGAATTTGAAACATACATCCAAAAATTAGAGACATCCACAATGATAAATCAATAACATTTGATAAACCAAACATAGGATTTATATTTGGAGTTGAAAAACTTATTCCAAAATTAATCAAAAATGGAAGTATAAATATTATACAAAATGTAACTCCAAAAATAAAAAGAAAACTCGATATAAAAACAATATTTTTTATAAATTTTCTTTCATTATCATATAATGCAGGAACAATAAAACTCCATATTTGTTTTGCAAGATATGGAAAACATATTAAAACATCTATTACAAGTGATATTTTTAGTTGAATTAAAAACACTTCCATAGGTGCAAAATAATTGAGCGTAATTTTTCCTTTAACTATTATTTTTATAAGAAAATCTATACAATAAGGAGAAAGATAAAAGGAAGGAATAAAAACAATAACAATAGCAATTAAACATTTAATTAAAACTTTTCTTAATTCTTCTATATGTTCAATTAAACTTTGTTCTTTATCTGCGTTATTTTCTTTGTTAGTATCTTTTTTTTCTTTTAATTCTTCCATGATTTAAACTTTCTTATTTTTATCTATAATTGCCTTGTTATTTTAGCAATATTTTTTCAAAAAAACAAGAGAGAAATTTCTAAAAAATAAAGGAATGTTTGTGTTACAAAAGCAAATTTGAATAATTAATAATAATTAAATTGAAAAAAAATGAAAAATATAACAAAAAATAAATATCAATTTGTTGAGTCAAAATATAAATTTAACAACTCAAAAAAATCTATAGAAATTGAATCTGAATGTTTTAAAGAATTTTTTCCGTATATCAATATGAAGGCAAAAAAGACCACAATTCTCTTCAAAATTTTAATTTTGAAGAGAGAATTTTCTTTACAAGAAATGAAAACAATTTAAAAATAATTGTTAATTCTGGAAGTGCTTTTTTTCAAACTAAATTTGAAGACAATTTAAAGATACAATTGGGAATGTTAGTGATATTTTATACTTTTATATTAAATTTTATTCCAATACCTAACATATTAATTATAGTTGGAAGTTTTATAGCGATACTCTCTCTTATTTATTATTATTTAAATAACACTCCAAAGATAATATTTACAATATCAAAACAAGGGATTGAAGTAAATTTTAGAAATCATATTATAAACATA
>CADAWZ010000020.1 GCA_902791745.1 uncultured bacterium | reverse complement strand
ATAATCTGGAAAAGAAGAAATATCACCTTCAATTTCTTGTCCATGATTAAAAAATGTAAAATTTATTCCAGTTATAAATTCAGATAAGACATGACCATTTTTTTCTGTTAAAAGTCTATTTTCTTCATCAAATCTTCTTGGAAATGGATTTTCAAAATAAAAAAGTTTCTTTTTATCTCCATCATTTCCTATGTAATAACATGCTTCACAAACACCTTTTCCAATTTCTGGAGAAGATGTGAAAAAACGAAGATAATCACTTTTTCCATCTTCAGATTTTACAAATTCAACATTTTTTGGATAATTTGATTCATAAAGTGAAAAAATCTGTCTTTTTATCTGCCAGTATATTTTTGCAAGTTCAAAATCTCTATCTGTAGTCTTTTTTATAACAGCTATTTCTCTTGTAGAACCAACAAAAATTAAAACACCTAATGCAGAAAGAATCAATGCAACAGCTGTTGCAATAATCAATTCTGTAAATGTTAATCCAAATTTAGAATGCCTGTATTTTAAATGTCTTAAATTCGACATATTCAATCCCATAATATTTTGCCACAATAGAAATTTCATCAACAGGCAACATTGAATAGCTTGACGATTTACCAGTAGCTGTAACTGTTATCTTTGTAGGATTTCCTATTTCATCTACCTGTTCATTTTTATATACACTTTGTCCAGTTAATAATTCCTCACTATCTATTTTTTCAATTTCAGATGAAGCATAAGCAAGACATCTCAAAGTAGCAGTATTTTCAGCACACAATTTCGTAGAACTGATTTGCATTCTCATAAGTCCAGCTACAGCAAGAGCCAAAATTGCAAGAGCAATTATAACTTCTAAAAGTGTAAATCCATTATTATATTTTCTTCTTAAAATATTCACTTTCATTTATTCTTTGACAATATTCAAAAATTCTTTATTTTTTTTAAATCTTTCAAATATTTTTGAAGAAGATGCTATTTTTTTGTTTTCAGGAGATAATTTTACAGCCATTTTAAGAGCATCTAAAGCTTGTCTATCTTGTTTAAGCATAGCATAAGAACAGGCATTATTAAAATAAGCTGAATCATTTTTTTTGTCTTCTTTTATTATCTCATTGTTAATTTGAATACATTCCTGATATTTATCAAGACGAAGATAAGATGCAGATAAAGCCATTTTAGCAAGTGGTATTTTTTTATTTAAAGAAAGTGCTTTTTTCATATTTTTTACAGCAGATTCATATTTTCCACTTCCAAAATCAACAAGACCGATTTGGTAATATGTATTCCACCCTTTTGCACCAAGTGACATTGCTTCTTTATATAATTTTATAGCATCTTTCTTTCTTCCATTTGTTATCCAAAAATCAGCTAAAGCCTCTTTATATTTTGGATTTTTCTTATCAAGATCAACTGCACTTGAAAAAGCTAATTCAGCTCTTTTGCTTTTCATTGCTTCATATACTTTTCCAAGCCTAAAAAATATTTCTGGATTGGAATCTTCCATTTCAATAAATTTCTTATATACAAAAGCGGCATCTTTATACATATTTTCACTCATGTATATATCAGCCATTCTCTTATATACTTCAGGATCATTATCAGCACATAACCCCATGGCTTTTTTCATATACATTTTAGATTTTTGATACTGTTTTTGTTTGATAAGAGCAAATCCCATACCTATTCTGCTATCAGGATAATCTTCATTCATTTTAATGGCTTTTTCAAGGCATTGCACAGCCATTTTTAAATTTCCTTTTTTTATTAAAGAAAAACCCTTATAAGTTTTACTTACATAATCGCCATTAAAAAGATTCATAGCTTTATCAAATTGAACTATTGCATTGTCATATTTTCCAAGACCATAAAAAGACATGCCAGCTAACTGATACCCCTCATGGAATTTAGGCTTTGCCTTTTTTAGTTTTTCTGCATACTTCATGCTTGCAGAAAAATTCTTTTCTCTCAAAAATTGTTTGGCTTTTGCTGACATGTCAGAAGGAGTTTCAAGAGCAAATCCAATTCCTATATAAAATAATATGAAAAATATTATATAAAAGCTAACCCTTTTTTTGATCATCAATTCCTCAAAAAAATAAAATAAACATATATATTCTTTTTTTTATTTAAATAATCTTCTAAAAAACAAAAAAACTATTTAATTTTATTATTTTTTTATATTTTTTTAAAAAAACTATTGACATTTTTTTTTATTTTGCTATAATTAACTTCGTTGAAAACACAGACGCAAATTTGCGGAGGTGGCGGAATGGCAGACGCGTACGTTTGAGGGGCGTATGGTACTTTACCGTGAGGGTTCAAGTCCCTCTCTCCGCACTAAAAATTAAGACCTGTAAAAATACAGGTCTTTTTTATTTTATCTTTTTTTATAGGTTAAAATTCCATTTTCTCTTTTATCTATAATAAAACCACATTTTTCAATCAATTTTTGAGAAGATATATTATAATCTTCAATCAAAGCTATTATTTCTTCTGCACCATTTTGTAATCCCCAAGAACTCATTGCTTGTACAGCCTCAGACCCATAGCCTAAATTTCTAAAATCATTTTGGATTATATAGGCAATTTCTGAAACAAATCCATTATCCAAGTTAGGTGAACCATAAAATGCTCCACCACCTATGATTCTATTTTTATCTTTTAAAACAAACTCCCAATTAGTAAACCATTTTTCAAAATTCAAGTTACTCTCAACAAGGGAAATCATATTATTTAATGCTTCCATAGTTTCTTTTGTTTCACATTCAAGAGGAATACCAACAGGATTTAATCCAAGTGCTTCTTCCATTGTTCGCCTGCCATTTAGACATTTTTTCAAATAATCAAGAGGAAGAGGTACTAAAAAAAGATTTTTAGTTTCAATTTTAAAAATATCCGAAATCATATCTTATTTATCTTCGTACTTATAGGTTTCCTTAACATATTTCTTAACTGCTTCTATTCCACCTTCTTTATAAAGTTTCATTAAATGCTGAACAACTTTATATTCAATTGGATCTCTAACAGAACTTTCTCCTAAAATCCTCGCTGATTTTGCTCTATCTCCAACAGACATACAGGCCATGAATTCCATCCACTTTGAAAGACCTTCATTAACTGATCTATCTTGTGGTGGACAATTTGAAGAATTCCAAGCATGTGTCAATTCATGAACAGCGGCAGTATAAAAGTCAATAGCTGGTACTCCTTTAGGCATAAATATGAGTTCTGGTCCATAAGGTCTATAAAAAGCCAAGACATTTTCTCCTGAAGTCCAACCACTCGAAGAAGCATGAATTTTTATATGTTCCAATTCTTCAAAACGCATATAAATATCTCTATCTACATTCATTTTCATCTGTTTTGTAAATTCTACTGCTTTTTGATATAACGCCTTTGCATCTGCTTCATCGTTGACAATACGATTCCAATTTTCTTCTGCAGATACAGAAGAAACAATACAAAAAACAAATATTATCATTGAAAATACAAAAAATAAATGTTTCATAAAATCCTCCCTAATTTTATTCTTCAATTATATTTTCAGTAGGAATTTTTAAAATTTTTATAGCAGATTCTTTTACTTTTTCAATTTTATTTGAATCTATAAGACAAGAAATAGTAGTATGTGAATCAGTTGTCCTAATTATATCAACTTTTACAGAATCAAATGCTTCAAAAATCTTATCCATAATACCAGGAACACCTTTTATTCCAACTCCTAAAAACATAACTTTTGCACATTCGTCATTTCTTGAATATTTAAATTTTAAATCAGAAACAACTTTTTCAATGTTATCTGCTGAAGAATTTTCAGATATAAAATGAAGTTCATCATAACAGATATTTATCATGTCAAGACTTATATTTTCAGATGTAATATTTTCAAGAAGATTTAAAATATCCCCATTTGAATCTTCTCCAAAAAATACAGAAAAAGAAGAACGATTGTTTACAATTTCAACAGAATTTAACTTAGTTTCTAAATCTATATTAAAATCCATCTCATTTTTTTCTTTTATCAAAACATTTGAAGGAATTTCATTTGGAATCAATATCAAAATATTATTTTCAGCAAGACATTCTTCAATCTCCCCTTTATTTACAAAAACATCAACAGAATTTGTCTTTCCTTTAAATTCACCTTCATGATAAAAACCTTGACAAAAAACAGGTTTAAATTTAGCTTTTTCAAGAATAGAACAGAGAGAAACACTTTTTGAAATTTGACGAGCATATGAAAGCATTTTTACATCTTTACCATACAAATAATTTCTATCAACACCTATTTTTCTCATAACAGAAAACATCTGTGATGTAGGTATATCTTCAGATAGAATAAATATAACTTTCTCTCCCTTTGTCAATAATGGCAAAAGTTCAAAAACGGCCTGTTCTTCATTTCCTGCCATATCTCTTTCATTAATTACATAAGCATACATTTTTTACACCATATATATTAAATATTTTTTATAAAATATTTTCTTTTTAAAAACAAAAATTCCCCTTTTAATTTTCTATCTTCTATTTTTTCACAAATTGTGCTATAATGAATTATAAAATACTTAGTATTAACTAAGGGAAAAAATAGGGAGGATAAAAAATGAAAATTGGACTTTGTCAAATGATGATTCAAAAAGAAATGGATAAAAATATAGAATCAGCTTCAAAGCATATTACAAATGCATACAAACAAAATGCAGAAGTGATAATATTGCCTGAAATGTTTGCAATAGATTACTCCCTGCAAAACATAAAAAAATATGCCCAAAAATTAGAAGCAGGCGAAAAATTATATGATTTTTTGAGTGAAGAATCAAGAAAATATAATATAACGCTTATTGGTGGAACAGTTCCAGAACTTACAGATAACGACAAAATATTTAACACTTGCCCAATATTTAAAAATGGTGAATTAATAGCAAAATATCGGAAAATACATCTTTTTGATGTTGACATAAAAGACAAAATAACATTTAAAGAGTCATCTGTATTATCTGCAGGAGATACATTAACAGCATTTGATTTAAACGATACAAAAATAGGTATTGCGATATGTTATGATATAAGATTTGCGGAACAGGCAATAAAAATGGCAGATTTAGGTTGTGAAATAATTGTATATCCAACGGCATTCAGCCTTGTAACTGGTCCATATCATTGGGAATTAACAGCAAGATCACGAGCTTTGGATTCTCAATCTTATGTCTGTGCTGTCTGTCCTGCTCGAAATATGGAACTTGACTACAAGACTTATGGTCATTCTATTGTATGTGATCCATACGGTCAAATAGTATTTCAAATGGGCATAGAAGAAGAGACAAAAATTTTTGAATTTAACAAAGATAAAGTAAAAGAAATAAGAGAAGAAATTCCAATGGTTAATTGGAGAAAATTAAACAAAGCATATTTTCAAATTTAAAAATAGATAAAAGAGAATTACAAAGGTTTTTTAAAAAAAATAAAGAAGTTATATTGTTTGATTAAAGTAAACAAAAAGTAGGTATAAAATTTTGAAAAGAAAATTGTTGTTATTTTTGATAATTTCACTCGTTATATTTCTGCCATCCTGTGCATCAAATACTACTACAATCCAATATGCCTCAGGACCACCATTAAAAATTTGTACAACAATATCACCAATATATTCAATTACAGCAGATGTTGTTGCAACAAGAGAAAAAGTAAGTGTTGAACAGATAATTCCCCCAACTAAAAGTATTGAAGAATATAATATTGGAGATGAAGAATACAAATATTATTCTCAATTCAATTTGATTGTAATAAATGGCATGGGGCTTGACAACGAAATAGCAGAAAGATTAAAAAATCTAAACCCCAAAATTAAAATATGTGATGCATCTGTTGGAATAGAACCTATTATAAATGAAAAAGGCGAAAAAAATCAAAAAATTTGGTCAAGTCCTTTAAATCAACTGATTATGTACCAAAATATTGCAAATGCAGTAATGGAAATAGATAAAATGCCTGTTGATAATAAAGATGGTAAAGTAAATGAAGAAACAGTCAAAAATAATGAAGCTATAGTTAAAGAATATCAAACAAGATTTTCATATATGGAAAATTTATTAAAAGAAGATATTACAGTCGAAAAAAATATAGCACCAAAAGCTGATTTGCAAAATTTAAAAACAAATAAATCATCTACAAAAGAATCAACACAAAAAGACGAGACAGTTCAAGAAGAGCCTGCTAATGAAAATGAAGAAATAAATAAATTGAAAATAGAAGAAGACATAAAAGATATTATACTCAAAAAGACAAAAATAAATACATCTAAAAAGGCTTTTACACAAGATGATTCATTTGATTATCTCTTAAGAGATTGTTCAATAGAAAAAGTTACAACTTCTGAAAACTCAATAGAATTGGGTTCTCTTGAAACAGATAACAACTCGAATAATAAATGTCTTTTAAAAGACATTATGAAACAAAGAGAAATTATGCCAAATACTGTTGAAAAGACTTCTGAATACAACATGAAAAAACTGAAATTATATTTTGGAGAAAATAAGTAATAAGTGATCTCGTTTATAACATCCATATCTGAATGGAATATTTTTAAAACATCTGAAGAAAAACTAAATAATTATTTAAAAGATATAAATATAAAAAAGCCTTTAAAACAATCTTTGATGAGAAGAGGAATAAAAAATATCAAAGATTATGAAGATTTTTTATCTAATGATATATCTAAACTTATAGACCCTTTTCTATTAAAAGATATGGATAAAGCGGTTGATATATTTTTAAATGTTTTAAAAAAAGGTGAAAAAATAAGAATTTTTGGAGATTACGATGCTGATGGAGTTACTGCTACAGCAATTCTGCTTGAATTTGTAAAAGAATTAGGCGGAAAAATAGATTATTCAATACCAAATAGAATGGAAGAAGGATATGGAATATCCAATAAAGGTCTAAATTCATTAAAAGAAGATAATATAAAACTTGCTATAACAGTTGATTGCGGAATATCTGAAATGAGAAAGATAACAGAAATAAAAAAACAAGGAATTTCTGTTATAATTTCAGACCACCACGAAGTTCCTAAGGAGCTACCTCCAGCAGATGCAATTATAAATCCAATGAATCCGCAATGTAAATATCCGTGTAAATATCTTTCAGGAGTTGGAATTGCATTTAAATTTATATGTGCTGTTTGTCAAAAATTAAATCTTCCATTTCCAAAAAAATATTTAATACCAACAGCAGTAGGAATTATTGGTGATTTAATGCCTATAAAAGATGAGGTACGAATAATCATAAAAAATGCCATACTGATAATCAATTCGCAACAAAATGAGTGGAAAGGTATAGACAGTTTAATAACTTATTTGACAACCGCAACAGTAACAAGCAGAACTATAGGATATAGCATATGTCCAAAAATAAATGCCGCAGGTAGAATTGGCGATCCTTCAGTTGCTTTAAAATTAATACTATCTAAGACAGAAGATGAAGCAGAGATATATCTCAATGAATTGATGGAGATGAACAAAGAAAGACAAAAAATAGAAGACAAAATGAGAAAAAATATCTTGTTCACTCTTCAAGATTCAGGAGATGTAATAAAAAATAAGGTAATAGTTGAGTCTGGAGATTATTTTCATGTTGGTGTAATAGGAATAACAGCTTCAAAATTGGCAGAAACATTCAAAATGCCTGTTTTCCTATGTGCATTAGAAAATGGAATAGGAAGAGGTTCTGCAAGAACATTTGGTGGTTATAATATTCATTCAATACTTGAAAAAAATGCAGATATACTTGAATCTTATGGTGGACATGTTCAGGCTGGTGGTTTTTCAATAAAAGAAGAAAATTTTCCAATATTCAAGGAAAGAATAAAAAATGAACCACCTGAAAAAGAACCTGAAAAATTTATAAGTGATGGTGAAATGTCATTTTCTGAATTGACATTAGAGGCTACAGAAGAATTAAAAAAACTTGAGCCTTATGGAAAAGAAAATGAAGAACCTATTTTTTTATTCAAAAATGTAAAATTTACTGATATAAAAAAAGCTTCAAAAAATACATTGATAGTAACATTAGAACAAAATGGAATCGAGCTAAAAGCAATAGCTTTTGGAAAAGCTGATGTTGCAGACTCCTTAAAATATGATGATTTAAAATATGATATTTTGGCATACCCATTTGTAAATGAATTCAATGGAACAAAAACAGTAAATTTGGAAATTTATTCAATAATATCATCTGATAATGTCACAAAGGCAATAATAGAAGAAAAAATTAAACTTCCTGAAAAAGTAAATACTCCTCTTTTAGCTGATTCTTCAAAAGTGATAAACAGAGCAAAATATATAAAACATTTATCTAACTTATCAAAATGTCTTGTACTGGTTAGAACAAAAACAACACAAAAATCAATCCTTGATTTAGTAAAAGGTACGAATACAAAAGTAAAATTTATAAAAGATGTAGATAATACTGATAGTTTTGATGATATAATATTTTTTCATCCACCTACAACTTTTGATTTGTTTTCAATACCTATATTTAAAAAAGCAAAAAGAATTCACTTTTTATTTACAAACGAAGATATAGAAAATGAAAAACAATTTTATAAAAATATATTGCCTTCAATAAATTTAGTAACAAAAATATTTAATATAGTAAAAAATAACAAACATATAAAAAAAGAAAAAATTTTGGAATTGATAACATCTAATGGCAATATAAATTATGCTCATGCCTGTTTTGTATTGGAATTACTTGCAGAAAATGAAATGTTAAAAGAAGAAGAAATAACATTTGATTTTATAAAATCATCAGATATTTTTTCAAGATTACAAATACAGTCAGAAAAATTTTTAAAACTTGCAGAAATATATTATGATTCATTTGAAAAATTTTCAAAAAAGGTATTAGAATATATTAACAACTAAAAGCACTTTAAGAGGCTATAAAAATGGTTGACGCTGTAAACAAACAAACAGATATACAAAAAACACCTACTCCAACAATAGAGAATCTATTAAAAGAAGTATCTGATGCTCGACTTGGAGCTGATTTAGATTTAATAAAAAAAGCATATAATTTTGCAAAAGAACTGCATAAAGATCAAAAAAGAAAATCAGGGGAACCATATATAATACATCCTCTATCTGTTGCAATGATCCTTGCTAAAATGAATATGGACGAAAGCACCATAGCAGCAGCACTTTTGCATGATACAGTTGAAGATACAAACACTACTTTAGAAGATTTAAGTAAAGAGTTTTCTCCTGAAATAGCTATGCTTGTTGATGGTGTTACAAAACTATCAGCTTTTTCTGTTCCAAATGAACAGAATTTAGCAAAAGGTACAGCTTTTAAGTCAAGAGCAGACCGCCAAGCTGAAAATTTAAGAAAAATTTTTATATCTATGGCAAAAGACATAAGGGTCATATTGATAAAATTTGCAGATAGACTTCACAACATGCGTACCTTGACCTTTATGAGAAAAGATAAGCAAGAAAGAATTGCTAATGAAACACTGACAATATATGCAGCAATTGCTTCTCGTCTTGGTATATGGAAAATGAAATGGGAGCTTGAAGATCTCTCTTTTTCATATTTAAATCCAACAGAATACAAGCATTTAAAAGAACTTGTAGATGCTAAAATGGCGGATAAAGAAAAAATAATCCAAAATACAGTGTCTATCATAACAAAAGCTCTTGAAGAAGATGAAGTAGATGTTTTGCAAATTTCAGGAAGAAGAAAACACATTTACAGTGTTTGGCAAAAAATAAACCAAAGAGGAAAAGACTTCTCTGAGATATACGACCTATTTGCAATAAGAGTTATAGTAAACGATATAGAATCTTGCTATAAAGTTTTGGGAGCTGTTCATAAATTGTGGACACCTATGAAAGATAGAATAAAAGACTATATAGCAAGACCAAAATCAAATGGTTATCGTTCACTTCATACAACTGTATACGGACCAGGTGGTGAACCTATAGAAATTCAAATAAGAACAATGGAAATGCATATGGTCAATGAATATGGTCCTGCTGCACATTGGGCTTATAAAGAACGCAAAAATATATCAAGTCAAGATGAATATCCTTGGGTAAAAAGAATAATAGAATGGCAAAAAGATTCAAAAGATGTGAGAGATTATATTGACAATATAATCATGGATATAAATGAATCTGAAGTCTTTGTCTATACACCAAAAGGAGATGCTATTGATCTTCCTGCAGGCTCAACTCCTATAGATTTTGCATATAGAATCCACACAGATGTAGGTCATAAATGTGTAGGTGCAAAAGTAAATTCAAATATTGTACCTCTTAACTATAGATTACAAAATGGCGACAGAGTTGAAATAATTACATCTAAAAATGCAAATCCAAGTCTTGACTGGCTCAATATATGCCGCGGTACTCATACAAAAATAAAAATCAGACAATGGTTCAAAAAAGAAAAAAGAGAAGAAAATATACTCAGAGGTAAAGACATTCTTGAGAAAGAGTTAAAAAGATTACAAAGAATGGATAAAAGACTTTCTCCAGAATTGATGACAAATACTGAACTTTTAAATAAAATTGCTACAAAATTAAATTTTTCAACAATAGAAGATTTAATTGCTTCCATTGGTTACGGAGAAACATCTATAACTCAAATAATACAAAAAATAAAAGATGAACTTCCCAAAGAACAAGAAGACATATTAATTCAAGCCAAAAAGCCTAACCCCAAAAAGGATAAATTAAATAAAGGTGTCATTGTAAAAGGTGTTGATAATGTACTTGTTGTCTTCGCTAAATGTTGTAATCCAATACCTGGTGACGAAATTGTTGGACACTGGAAAATAGGGACTGGAGTAGCTATACATAGAAGGAATTGCCCTAATATACAAGCAGACAGAATAACAGATGTCCGCTGGGCTGAATCAAGATCTGATAGACGATATCATGTAAAATTGGAAATAGAAGCAAAAGACAGAAGAGGACTTCTCGCTGAATTTATGAATGTATTGAGCGAAATGAGAATTCCAACGAATGAATGTAGTGCTAAGGTTAAGAAAAATAAGGCGATAGTTACGATAAGCATAGAAGTTTTTGACAAAGCACAATTAAATTCGGCACTTAGAAAATTATCTTTAATAAAAGGGGTTGAATCTGCTTCAAGAGGTTCTCTATCTGATGATATATTTTTATTAGGGAAAAATAGAGGATATTAAAGTGAACTAAATTAAAAAACTCGGTACTAAATTAGCACCGAGTTTTTTTTTCTAAGATTAAGGTCAGATTCCATATATATCACCTCTCTTTATTTTAGAATCCGAAGAAGCTACCTATTTTTTTGAAAATAGACTTTGCACCATCTACTACTTTTCCACCTACTGTTTCTATAACTCCGCTAGCTACTTTTCCTATAACTCCACCAGCTAAATTACCAACTACACCACCGATAGGACCACCTATTGCTCCACCTATTACTGAGCCTATGCCTTTACCTACTGCTGTTCCAGCTTCTCCGCTGATTTTTCCTAATATGCCTTTACTTTTTTCCGAAGATTTTGATTCTTTTGCTTCAGTTGCTTTAGAATTTACTTTATTTTCTTTAACAGCAGGAGCTATATTTTTATTCGATTCAAATTTTGGAAATAAAGGAATTTGTTGCATTGCTCCAGCTCCATTCATTCTCCAAGCCTGTCCACCCATCTGTTGAATCATTTGCATTGTCTGCATTTGCATCATTATTTGTTGCATTTGCATATACTGCATATTTCCGAAATCGTAGTTGTAATTATTTCCAAAATAGTTCATTCCGTAATTGAAATTGTTATAAGAAAAATTACTGTAATACATTATATTTGAATATATAATTTGGTTATTCATAATCTTAAACCTCAAAAAAAATATTTATTTTCTTGTTTTTATATCACTTAAAATTTTAGTTAGTAAATAGGTGTAAAGAATTATTTATGCTTTATTTCACGATTGCAATAAATCAAATAATGAATTTTTTCACAAATGTAATATTTAATGAATATAATATTTTATATTTTATTAATTGTGATTATTTTATCTAAATGTATTTAAAAGATTTTGGATAGATTGCATAGAAAAGAAGACTAAAGAGGATATAAGAAGGGAGTATTGATTATGGTTACAATACAAGAATATACATCGAAAAATGTAGGTGATTATATAAAATTTGGTAGTTATCCACAGACTGTAAAAGGTATTGTTCGACCAATTGAATGGCAGGTATTGTTAAAAGAAGAAAATAAGATGTTGATAATATCTCGTTATGGTCTTGATACAAGGCGTTTTAATATTTTTAAGAAAATGGATTTTAATAGTCATTCAAATGATTGGAAAAATAGTGAAATTCGCCAGTGGTTGAATAGTGATTTTTACAATAAGACCTTTGATGAAAATGAGAAAAAATATATAAATTCTTTTGATAGTGATAATGTATTTTTACTTAGTGTGGAAGAACTAGAAAAATATTTTGCTAATGATAAAGCAAGAAAATGTAGGGCTACTAAATATGCTGTGAATAATGGTGCTTTAGGTTATCATGACCATGGTTATTGGTGGCTTCGTCCTTCTCGCCCTCATCATAGTGATTGGTGGCTTCGTTCTCCTCATCCTAATATTGGTAATAGTGTTTATACTGTTACAAGTGATGGTTCGGTAGCTTGTTGCAGTGTTGACTATGATAATAATCTTGTTCGTCCTGCTTTGTGGATAAAACTTTAGTACCTTATTGTCCTAATTGTAAATATATGTTTAATGATATATTAGATAAGGAGGATAAAAATATGAGAATTACTAAAGGTGAAGTTCTGACAGAAGATATACTTTGGTTCGGCACTGATAAAAATGTTTTTCTTTTTGCTTGTACATCTGCAGGAAGTCATAAAGTTCCAGAATTTGTATGTAAAAGCAAGGAAGAAATAGAATTTTTAGAAAAGTATTTTTTCACAACTTTAGGAATAGATGAAAAAGATTTTGATAATGACGAAGTTCTTGCAAACAGAGGCTTATTCTATTTTGATGCCATAGTTGAAACAATACCTAAAAGTGAGGATTTTTTTAAATATCTATATTGCTATAAGAAATCTGTAAAATTTTCTCCCAAAAATCCTTTGCATTTTGATCAACTTCAAAAACATATTCAAGAAATAATGGATTCACACAGAGTAGACATAGATGTTTTTCATGATGTTTACATGAATGTTGATCAGGCTTATAAAGAGTTTTGCGAGAGTTGGTCAGGAAATATTAAAATAGATTAAAGTATAAGCAAAAAAACTCGGTGTTGAAATTTCATCACCGAGTTTTTTTGTTTACTCATACATTTACATCATCTTTAGTGCGAAGTTGGAGAATTTGTAGATGTTTCTGCCATCAACTGACAGCCAGCCATCACAAATTATCGTTTTGTCATCATTTGATTTTGATGTTACCCAAACTCTGACTGTTACCAAGTTATCTTTTGGAATGACTTGACCTCTGTATGTCCACAAATGTTTACATTCACATAGTGGAGAGATAAAGCCTTCTGATGTTTCTGCTTCTTTACTCCAGAATTTTATTGACATGTATTTCATCAATGAAATCATAGATTCAAGACCGAGTGAACCAGGGATTACTGGATCCTGATAGAAATGAGCTTTGAAGAACCAATCTGAAGGTCTTACTTTCATAGTTCCCTCAATATAACCCAATCCCTTTGGACCGCCATGTGGTGCAAAAACTGTTATATTATCGATCATTTTTAACATAGATTTTGGCAATATCCTATGTTCTGGATATATAATATTTTGTTCTGCCTCTTTGTCGTTGCCTACAGGAGGAATTTTTGCATCTAATATACCTATTTGATTTTTTAGTGCCTCTTTTGAGAAGAAGCCAAAATATGTCCAGCCTTTATATACACTTCCAACTTCATCATAGACATCAAAGAAATAGTTTTGAATTACCATTCCTGCAGATTTTGAGACTGTTTCAAGTTTTACATCTGTGTGTAAAATTTTTGTGTTTTTGTTTACAGGTCTTTCAAGATGACCATAACCACCTAAATTTCTAAAAGACAGATCAAAATTTTCTGTGAGTGCAGAACCAACATATGCAGCAAGCCAACCACATGGCTGAAGGGCAACTTCAAGAAGTACAGAAAATGGCATTAATGATGAGGAACTCTGATCAAAATACCATTCACTGCCATTCATGTCATATTGTGCAGAGGCTGAAGCTGGAGTTTTCATTACCCATTGTTCACCAGATACTTTTACAATTCTGTCAAGGAATTTATAAGGATCACCTGGTAGTCTTGCGATTATCCTATCTTTGTCAAATACTGCATATTTACTTCCAAATGCTTCTGAAGGATTGCCAACAGCAAATGCAGTTATTGAGGCATTGTCAAAAACTGGAGTTTGTGGAGTTTTGCCAACATTTTTAATGTTTCGCCATATTTTTTCCAAGCGTTCTTTAGAAGAGCCTTTTAATTGAATTGACATGTTCAGCATTTCAACAATAGGTTTTCCGTCTGCAAACATCAAGGCATCTGCTATCGCATAAGGATATGGGTTATAGCCAATTTCTTTTATTGAGATTCTAAAAGATGATTTTTTAGTTGATTCAATAACCTGACCTCTACATTTTAGAGAGCTTGAAACTCCTTGTATTGGCTCCCAAACAGTATCTTTGGCTGAATCAATCCAACCTGCTCTCATCAAGAAAATTCTGAGTGTGTGCATACAACATTCATACATCAATGTACCTGGCATGACATTGTCATCTGAGAAATGGCATGTCAAGAACCAGTCATCAGGGTGAATATCAAGTTCAGATTCAATGCTTCCTATTCCAAATCTGCCACCTATTGGATTTAAGTTAATAACCCTGTCGAGAAGTTTCATGTATTTATGTTTTGGCAATGTCAATGGCTCATCACAGTCCATATAGTCAAAAGACGATCCGAAACATGCCGAGATTTTGCCTTCTCTCAATTCGGCTATTTCAGTATCTGCATAGGATTCTTCATACATTGGGACAAATGGTTTAAACCCGTCTTTTATCAATCCTTTTTCAGGGCGTAAATCAAGGGCAGTGTGGATAATGCCTTTTCCTTCGTCAAGTTGTTTTTGTGTGAAGAAGCCAGCACAGCCATTTGTCATTGACATCAATTTTTTAGTGCCAACAAAACTTTCAAAATTGAAGTAGAACAGCCAGACCGATCCCTGTGTAAAGAAGCGTTCTATATTTATTTCATATCTTATCGTTTCACCGACTTTTGGAAGGTGGTCATGAAATTGAATTGAGGCATTTAACAATCTATAAACAGCCAAGCCTTTTGTCTTTTTGTCAATGCCAAGCCAACCAGATAAAAAGAGATCAGATTGACCAGCTTCAACAGCTACACAAGTAGGAATTATGCCATTGTCCAAATACCAAGCATTTTCTTTTATGTCATGTTCAGTAACTGTAGAACCTGATTTTAGAGAAAGTGGTTCACCAGAGACACTTAAGATCCTATCTGCAAGCATTAATGGCTCATCAGGAAGTCTTACTCTTGTAGGATAGCTATCTATTTCCTCAAACATTTTACCTAGGACTTTACCAATAGAACCTGTGGCAAACTCCATGCATGCCTCTCTATCCATAAACACTTTTTTGTTGCTTGCATTTTTGTCTCTACGATCTATTTCGTCTATGCTACTTGTTTGATATATGCCATTTACATTATTTTTTTCTTGGCTCTCTTTTTTGTCTATACTAACTTCGTAGTCTCTGTCTTCTACTTTTTGAGCGACTTTGCCAAGTGTTATATTTTGTGAAATTTCTGTTGGGCAATCGAGAACAAGAGACATCAAGTCATTTGAGAAATTTAAAAATTCGCCATGAGCTTCTGCCGTCTTCTGTTCCATTTCAAATATTCTTTTAAGTACGCTATTTGCAGTTTCTGCATTTTGTCTAATTTCAATTTGTGGCATTTCTCTCTTTTCGTTTTTAATATTTTGTTTATGCTCTTCTTTTTCTCTTGGCTCATTTGTAAAATGTTCTTTTTGCTCAACAATAGACTTATTTTCTTGGCTTAATGTATTGTTTCTTTGATCTATTGTTTTGTTAGAACTTTTTTCTTTTGAGTTGTATTCAGAACTTTTTTCACTGAATGCTCTTTTTGAGAGAGAAATTTTCATCAGATTTGATTTTTTAGTTTCTTTGAAATCTCTATCAAAAAGATTCAATTTTTCAAAATCTATTCCATTTACAAAAAGAACTGCACACATATTTAAGAATGTATCTATTTCAGAAACACCGTCTTTTGTAGCATTTACAGCAAGATGAGGCTTTTTTGACAAAATAGAATCTATCATTCTTGTACATGAACAACTTGGACCAACTTCTATAAAAATTCTTATTCCATCTTTCCAAGCCTGTTCTATGACTGCAGGGAAATCTATTGTATAAGAAGCCTGTTTTAATATTGTGTCAGCTATATTTTCGGATGTTATCTCATAACTCTTTTTTAACGCTGTGCTGTAAAATGTTATATTATTTGGATTTTCTGCAGGAAAGTAGTGAAGATCTCTGTATTTATTGGCAACAGGTTTTAAAACTTCACAGTGGACAGAAGTTACGCCTTCGATAGGAATTATCGTACATTTTAGCTCTTCTGCACATTTCTCTACTTGTTTTCTCTCTCCGCCAATAACGCAATCTTCATAAGTATTTATTATGAGGAGATATACTCTGTTATATTTTTCTATAACTTTTTGAGCTTTCTTGTAATTACAAGCGATGACAGCTGTAAGCCAATCGACTTTTTCATTTTCAGGTATGTTCCAAACTTTTTTAGCTGAATTATATTCACCAGCCAAATCATGAACAAATAGAGATGATGAATTTAATCTATCCATCATTTCATCTCTTGAATGCCATATTCTAAGTGCTGTTATTCCTGCCATTTCACCGAGTGAATAGCCAATAGAGGCATTTGGTTTTATTTCCAAATTTTCTATACAGTCAGAGGCTATAGAAGACATGGCTGTTTGACCTTGTAAAAGTGCAGGGTGATTGTTTGAAACATCATCTAAATTTTCTTTTGTCCAAAAATAATTTGGCAAAATTTGATCTTTAAGTCTCAAATTTTCTTCATGTTCCTTATACATGACATTTGGAAATCTTAGAGAAAGTTCTTTTCCCATTCCTGCATAATGGTTGCCTGAACCTGGGAATACAAATGCTATTTTGCCTTTTTCTGCAAATTTTCCGTTATTGTATGTGAGATATTCTGTGTGTTCTGGGAATGTATTTGCAATTTTCTTAAATTCTGCAAAATCTTTTGCTAAAATACTTGCTCGAAATATATCTTTATCTGTTTCTTTTTCTCTATTTTTTTCAAGATATAGTGCTGATTGTGAAAAAGTTAAATCTGTTTCTGCCAAAAATTTAAGTGCAGAATCTATTTTTTGTTTTAAAGTTTCTTTAGTATTTGAGGCAAAGAAAAATATCTCTTTATTTTGGAAATTGTGAAGGTGTTCAGGCTCACAAGGTGACTCAGAAATATCTACTTTTATACCTCTATTTGTAATTGATGAAAAAGAGGTTACAGAATCTGTTATTTTGCCTTCGATTCTGTTTGAAAGTCTATATGTTTTTGATATTGGATCAAATCTGTCTTTTATGAAAAGACATTTTTCAGCAAGTTCCAAAGCACCGTCACTGCAATTTTTTCCGTTAATAACTTGTTTGTTATCATTTGGTGCGATTTTAGAGATATTGTCAATTACTGCATATATTTTGTTTTTATCTCTTATTGCGTCATCATATCTTTTTAAGACAAAACAAACAGATGTATCAAAGAATTTGTCATTTCTTTTTGACATTATATTTTTACAGAAAGTAAATCTATCATCAGAGGCAATATCTGTACAGCCTGCAATTACTACATCTGTTTCAAAATTTATAAGTGAGTCAAAAGCGAGTGAAACTGCTTCTAATCCGCCATTTTCAGATTCAGAAACGGTGTGTGAGGTTTTGCCAAATCCAAATTCTCTCGCTATTCTGCTTGCAGTTATACTACCCAATGCTCCCATTGTTCTATTTGCATTTAATGGTTCTGAAAATACTTTGTCACCAGTTCTCCAAGATACATAGAAATCTGTTGTTGAAAAATCAAAATTGATTCCGATAAAAACTCCGCCTTGGGCATATTCTTCTTTTTTGATGTCAGCGTCAGACATTGCAGAAATTGCAGAAAGAAGCATTGCCTTTTGTTGTGGAAGTGATTCATCAAGCTCTTTTGGAGGAATTTTAATTTTTCCAAATGGGATTTGTGTATCTTCAAATGTTCTTTTTGAAGGATATTTTCCTTGAGCTCTCATTTTTTCAAATTCATAGGCATTATTTATGTTTCCAACTCTTACATCAATGCCGACAACAGCTACTTTTTCATTATTCTTTTGTGGGTTAAGAGCTTTTTTATTTTCGTAAATTTCTTTTTTGAATTCTTCAATTATAACATGTGCATTTATTCCACCAAATCCAAATGCACTGACTGCAACTCTTTTTGTTTTTGAATTCCATTTTTCTGCTTTAGTCGGAACAAAAAATGGGGAGTTTTCTATATCTATTGAAGGAGTTGAATAATTTGCAATAGGTGGCAAAATACTTTTTTCCATTGAAAGCAAAACTTTGACAAGTCCTGCTCCACCTGCTCCTGTCAAAAGGTGTCCTATATTGGATTTTACACTTCCAAGTGCAGATTTTTTGTTTTCTCTCTTACAGTTAAAGTCAGAAAACAATTTGCAAAGGCTTCCAAATTCAACTTTATCACCTGCAGGTGTACCTGTTGCATGACATTCAAATAAATCTATGTCAGAAGGCAGAAGATTTGCCTGTTCATAGGCTTCTTTCATTGCTCTTAATTGTCCCTCTTGAGAAGGCATTAAAAGGCTTCCCTCTCTGTCATTTGAAAGACCAACAGCTTTTATAACTCCATAGATTTTATCTCCGTCTTTTATTGCATCTTCAACTCTTTTTAAACATAGGATTCCTGCACCTTCACCAGTAACAAGTCCTTTGCCTTTTTTGTCAAATGGGGCACATATTCCGTCTGTCGAGAGTGCGGATAATTGTGTAAATCCTATTGATGTGTACATACAGTCAGGTCTCGAAACTCCACCTGCAAGCATTAGATCTGCTTTTCCTTCAACAAGGCGATCGCATGCAAGTTTTACAGCATAGAGTGAAGATGCACATGCAGCGTCAAGTGTGAATGATTCGCCTTTTGCTCCTATTGTTTTTGCCAAAAATGAGGCTGTGTGTGAATTTACAAGTGAATTTATTGGATTTGTAGAGATATTTTTGCAATCAGATAAAGCCAAATCAAAAGAAATTTGTTCTGATGTCTCTGTTGGAAGTGCTATACTTCCCAAAATAACACCAATTTTGTCATTGGCTATTTCAGAAGTTTTGCATTTATCAAATGCAGATTTTCCAGCTATTGCAGTTATTTTAAATACTGGATCGAGATTGTCATCTTCAATTCCATATTTAGTACATAATTTTTGTATTGTATCTTCAGAGATAAATGCTCCTATGTCTGTAAATGCTTTGTTGGGTGCTTTTACTTTAGATATTACTGAAGACGAATCAAGTATCCATCTGTTTTTAGGTGCATGTTTAAATGCAGATTTACCATTTTCTATTATATCCCAAAAATCTTTGAGATCTTCACATTCGGGAAATACCCCTCCAATTCCAACTATTGCTATGTCGTAACTACTCTTTTTCATGTCTATTTCCATTATTATCTATATAAATTATTCTATAATTATATTATTTAAGAAAATAAAAAATCCCCTTTCGATAGAAAAAGGATTTTTTATAATATAATTTTGTTAAAGCTATACACTCATTTTTTTACTTTTGTTATAAACAAAAATTCTTTATGATCTTGAAAATCTGTTTTTCCTGCATTAAAAAAATGATGTTTTTTACTATAAATTTTCACTTCCCCACGATTTTGTAGAGAATTTATAATTTCCTCATATTCTATCTTATTTTTTGAAGATTTACTTTTTGAATTATATGTATTATTATAAGATACAATTATATAACTACATCGTAAGCTGGAAATTAAATCATTAAAAACATTTTTAGCAGATATTGTACAGTAAGAACTCATATTTTCTTGAGGTGGTTTTAAGGCTACTCCTGCCAATTGTGGGTTATCCCATTTTGTAAGAGTTTCTAAAATATGATAAAATCTGCTATATTGACGAGAATTATAAGGAGGGTCTATATAGACAATATCACAATTAATTTTTTTTGCCAATTCATTTGAATCACATCTATATATTTCAATAGTTTTATCTCTAAAAGTATAGGGTTTTACAAATCCAAAAACAAATTTATCTTCTAATTTTTTCCCTTTTTTATAGGCATCATAATGACCCACTGTATTTGCTATTTTATCGGCAGAATATAATAAACTTGCAATTAATATACAATATTCTTTTTTGTTAAATTTATTTTTTTCTTTGTCTATATAATTTCTTATATTACCAATTCTTTTGCAATCATTATATGAAAAATATTTTTCACCATAATTTATTGAAAAAAAATTATCTTGTATATTTTCTATTGGATTTTTTGTAATCTTTTCAATAAAATTTTGCAATTTCAATAAATCATAATCTTCTTGTAGAAAAAAAGCATTATAGATTATATTATTTGAATATAAAAAATCATTAATCACTATGTGATCAAATTTTTGTATTTCTTTTAAAGTAACAGTTCCAGTACCTGCAAATATATCACAAAAAGAATGTCCTTTACAGTTCTGCTCTATTAATTCATCAATCCAATCAATTAATTTGAGTTTGCTTCCTGTATAATTTCTATTCCAAATATCAAAAGACAAAGTTTTTTCCTCTAATTTCTAAGAAAAGTTCTATCTGAATTATTATACTACACATATATAAAAAAATTCAATATTTCAAAAAAAATAGAAAAAAATTTGATTTAGGTATTTAACATTTTTATTTTTTTTGCTATAATATACGAAGTTTTTATTTTATTTATTTTAAAAGAGGTTTTAAAATGGTAAATTATAAAGATTTAGGCTTAGTAAATAGCCGTAACATGTTTAAAAAAGCTATTGATGGTGGCTTTGCAATTCCAGGTTATAATTTCAATAATATGGAACAGATTCAAGCTATAATCAGAGCTTGTGCAGAAACAGATTCTCCTGTTATTCTTCAAGTTTCAAAAGGTGCAAGAGAATATGCAAATCAGACATTGCTTCGCCATATGGCCTGTGGAGCAGTTGAGATGGCAAGAAAAGATTTAGGTTCAAATATTCCAATCGTTCTTCATCTCGATCATGGTGATTCTTTTGAAACATGTAAATCATGTATTGAAACAGGTTTTTCATCAGTTATGATTGATGGAAGTGCTCATTCATTTGAAGACAATATAGCTCTCACAAAGAAAGTTGTTGAATTTGCACATGACCATGATGTAACAGTTGAAGGTGAACTCGGAGTATTAGCAGGAATTGAAGATGAAGTTTCACATGAAAAATCTCATTATACAAAACCTGAAGAAGTAGAAGAGTTCGTTTCAAGAACAGGTGTTGATAGTCTTGCAATTTCAATAGGAACTTCACATGGTGCATACAAATTCAAAGTAAAACCAGGTGATCCAGCACCAAAACTTCGTCTTGATATTCTTGAAGAAGTCAAAAAGAGAATCCCAGGATTCCCAATTGTTTTACATGGTGCTTCATCTGTTCTTCCAGAATATGTAGATATAATCAATCAATTTGGCGGAAAGATGGACAATGCTGTTGGAGTTCCAGAAGATGAAATCCGTAAAGCAGCAGCAAGTGCAGTTTGTAAAGTAAATATTGATAGTGATGGTAGACTTGTAATGACAGCTATTATTAGAAAAGTATTTGCAGAAAAACCATCAGAGTTTGACCCAAGAAAATATTTAGGTCCAGCAAGAGCTGAATTGATCAAGATGATTTCTCGTAAGAACAAAGAAGTTCTCGGATCAGCTGGTCATGGTGCAGAAATTTTTGCAATGGAATAATATTTTTTAGAAATATTTTTATAAAAAATGGAAGCTGTAAAAAATTAACAACTTCCATTTTTTTTATATTTTTAAAACTTTTTCAAACTGACTTATTAGGAATTTCCCCGTTTTAAAATTATTAAAAGATATTCCTGTAAATAATTCTCCTGTAACTTCTTTATCATTTACAAAAATTTTATTCTTCAGTACGATATAAAGACCATA
The DNA here is from genome assembly GCA_902791745.1 of uncultured bacterium. Taxonomy (GTDB): domain Bacteria; phylum Vulcanimicrobiota; class CADAWZ01; order CADAWZ01; family CADAWZ01; genus CADAWZ01. The sequence continues at coordinate 1,038 of CADAWZ010000020.1, read as the reverse complement.
TTCATATATATCATCTGGAGCATAATAAGAATTTTTTCCGCTTGTCGCTACATATTTGCTAGGAACATTTATTTTCTTTATTGAAAACGAAGATATATCAGAAGCCAAAATTTGTAAACAATTTACATTATTTATAAATTTTACATCACCTGTAACATATAAAAAGATAATTCCATTACTATCTACATTTACTTCCTTTACTTTTCTAAAATTTCCCTTATTTAACATAAATTTACATATATTCGGAAAGCCTATAAAAGTAAAAAGAAATAAAAGCAAAGTAAAACAACTTACAAAATCTCCATTAAAGTTTTCACATAAATAATTATAAACTATAATAAACAATAACAAAAATATTAAATAAGAAAAAATAAATGTATAAGCATAAGATAACTTTTTTTGATCTTTTATAGTTAAATCTCCACCAGGTATATTATTTCCTGTAAGTTTAAATCCATTATTTGTATAAGAAAAAGTATATTGAATAGGAAATTGAATTTCTTTTTTATCTAAATTATTATTGTTTATAAATTGTTCATCTATATTTGAAGAATTTTTATGAGGAAATATACTATCAACATTTTTTGTCTTATCCTCTCTTACTGATATGGAATCTTTAAAAGAAGCTACTGGAAATGCTCTCAAATCTCGTCTATCGTCTTCAAAAACACTTCTATTTACAAAAATATATAACTTATAATCTTCAAAAGTTTTTTTTACAAAAAATTGATTTATATAATCTTTGGGAATTGTAAGATTTTTGCGAGGATTATTTACAAAATCTACTTTAAACTCTCTTTCATTTGCTATAAGATTACATTTTGAAATATACTCGTGATACATTACTATTAACAAAGGTTGTACAACAATAACCAAAATCAGAAATGGGACTAAAAAAAATTCTGGCAGTTTTTTATAAAAAGGACCATAAACTATATAAAAATATAAGATTATTTCCACAATAATAGGAACACATAAACAAAATATCCAAAATAACTTATAATTATAATAATGTCCTAAGCCTCCAACATCTGAATC
>CADAWZ010000019.1 GCA_902791745.1 uncultured bacterium | reverse complement strand
AATCCAATAAATTTAAGTTGTGTTTATTACAATAAATTATAATTTTATCATAACACAAAAAATGAGATTCAAACATTTTTGAATCTCATTTTTTGTTATACTATTAATCATCTTTTTCTATCCACCAACCGCCAGCATCATAATAACCATTTCTACTCATAAATGGAATTAGCGATCTAATACTTCCCTGCTCTTTTTTAGGAACATAAATTCTTTCTTTTCGCAAAATACCATAAATTTTTTTTTCGACTTCTTTCATCAACTTTCCCCAAGAATCAACTACTGCAAATATCTCTTCATATTCTTTACTGTCTTCTTCATAATCATATAAATCATCTTCAATCCACCAAAATTTGTTATTGACCAAGGCTAATGCAACTGCGAGACTTTTTTCAGAATAATTTTCCTCTTTTAACCATTTGATAATATCATTAGGATTGACATTATCAAATGGTTCTGACATCATTACAACTTGTTTTATCATGTTATAAAAGGCAAAAGACAAAAAATTAAGAGCCCGAAAGCTCTCGAATTTTACCTTAAATTGTTTTATGGAGGTGGCGGGAATCGAACCCGCGTCCGAAAAGACCCACACAGTGATGTCTACGAATGTAGCCTACAATTTAAAATTTCGAATTTCAGAACTCCCATAGGCAGGATTTCCAATTTTCTATTCCTCTTTATTTCCCCTCAGCTCCGAAGAAAACTAACATCAGGTAGTCTGTATTGTTGATGCCCATTTTCCACCGACAGACACGATAGAAGTGGACATTGGCTGACTAAGCAGCCAAAGCGTATTCGTAATTATTGTTGTTTATTTGTTTCCGCTCGTTTAGCGAGAGCACGGAACTCGATCCGCAACCAAAGTACGAATAACTCCCCGTCGAAACCAGTACACCCCCAAATGAAAAAGTTTAAATTATCATTTTAAATGATTGGTTAATTTTGTATTATTATAACATATATAAAAAAAAAATCAAGTAAAAAACTTCCAAAAAGTATTACTTTTTGGAAGTTTTCTTTTTACATTTTTGTCAAAACTCTATATAAATTATTTCAAATATTACAAAATTTTTAGTTACTATCTAATTTTCCTTCTCTTACAACGAGGGAGCCTAATTATTTCAGACATCAAAAAACTTCTTCTCAAATCATCACTCGTCCAATTTTTAGGGACTAATTCCTCTGCTGAAGTAATAGCATTAGATGCAGAAACTGTTTTATTAATTTTTGATTGATTCTTAATTTCTTGAATCTGTTGCACCTTTTCTTTTATCTTAGCGTGAGAATCTTGTAAATGTGTATCCTCAGATATAAATTTACTACTGGCTTTTGAAGTTATTTGAAATGTCTTACAGAATATATCAATAAGATGAGAAGGTATTTGAAGAGTCGCTATATCTCCCCTACAGCCCAAATTATATATTGCCATTGATGTAAAATTTCGTATAAAATTAGGATTACTTGAATTGTATAAAGCAGAAGCAATCCTCTCCCTCATCTCAACAGGCAAACTATTTAAATGAGCCTCATGAATTTTAGAAATAAGTTGTTCACTTTCATACTCATTAAGAGAATTCAAATAATTAAAATAAATATTCAAAAACAATATTCAAAAACTGTTTAACAGGAGTTGAATCAAAATTTACTTTTGCCATAACTTATTATACTCCAGCTCTTAATGCATTTGCAAGTGCAAGAGGAACAGCAGATTCTGCCTCAATAACTTTTGCCTGTGCCTCAATAACTTTTGCCTGCATTTCTTGCTCTTCTGCAAGTGCTAAAGACTTTCTCTGTTCTGATTTAGCTTGAGCAATTGCCTTATCAGCTTCAGCTTTTTGAATCTGAAGTTCTGAACCGATATTTTTACCAACATCAACATCAGCGATATCAATAGAAAGAATTTCAAAAGCAGTTCCTGTATCAAGTCCTTTTTCTAAAACTGTATCAGATATAAGCTTTGGGGATTTCAAAACTGTCTTATGTGATTCAGATGAACCAATAGCCGAACATACACCTTCAGCAACTCTTGCCATAACTGTTGCTTCACCTGCTCCACCAATCAATCTTTCAATGTTAGCTTTAACTGTAATTCTTGCCATAGCCTTTATTTGAATGCCATCTTTAGCAACCCCACTGATGAGAGCTGTTTTAATAACTTTTGGAGTAATACACATATTTACAGCATCGAGAACATCTCTACCAGCCAAATCTATTGCACAAGCCTTTTCAAAAGAAAGATTCATCTTTGCTTGATTTGCCTGAATGATGGCCTGTATAACTGTTACGATATTTCCACCTGCCAATAAATGTGATTCAAGTTGACTTGCACTGACATTTAACCCTGAGTTTCTAACAGTTATAAGTTGACTTACTATAACATCTGGATTTACATTTCTAAATCTCATTAGAGTAAGGTCAACAGGTCCAACTGGAACATGGTTAATCACAGCATTTATGTATGTTTGAATAGGGCAGTAATACAAAAATACACATAAACAAAAAATAACGAATACAACAATCCAACCAAAATGTTGTTGAATAATTTCCATAATTATAACCTCCTTACTTAAATATTAAACTGTTCTGAATGAGTACCAGACATTGATTCACGCATTTGAGTATCAGCCAACAAATTCTTAAGATTATAATAATTCATAACAGAAATTTTACCTGTTCTCAAAGCCTCGCCCATTGCAATAGGTACTTGTGCTTGTGATTCAACAACTTTTGCTTTCATCTGTTGGACATAGGCTTTCATTTCTTGTTCTCTTGCTTTAGCTGCTGATTTTCTTGTTTCTGCTTTAGATTGTGCAATTTCTTTATCTGCTATAGCTTGATTTATTTGAAGTTCTGCTCCGACATTTCTTCCTATATCTAAATCAGCTATATCTACAGATAAAATCTCAAAAGCAGATGTCTCATTGTCTCTCTCTCTGTCCAAAAATGCTCTTGAAATCAACTCAGGAGATTCCAATACATCTTGGAAATGTTCTGATGAACCTATTGCTGTACATATACCTTCCTGTACTCTTGCAAGTATTGTTTCTTCACCTGAACCACCGACAAGTCTTCTTATATTAGCTCTTACAGTAATACGACATTTTGCAATTATTTCAATTCCATCTTGTGCAACAGCGGCAATAGGTGGAGTTTCCAAAACTTTTGGATTTACACTCATTCTAACAGCTTCAAGAACATCTCTTCCAGCTCTGTCAATAGCCTTAGCATCTGTAAATGACAAATCAATATTTGCATTATGTGCAGAAATTAAAGCACGAACAACAGGCATAACACGACCTCCTGCAAGGTAATAAGAAGACAAATCATCACAGGTTATTCGTGCTTTTATATTTGCTTTTTTTGCCATAATTAAAGAATTTATTATTAAATCAACTGGAATTTTTTTCATAGTCATTCCTAATAGTGCACCCCAACCTATTTTAACATCTGAAAGACGTGCAGCAATCCAAAGAGGAATTGGGATAATAACAACTAATAAAATAAATAAACATATTAAACCAATAACACAACAAGGGAATAAACAATTAATAAGTTCCATATTATTTTTCCTCCTCTACTATTATTTCTTTTACAACAACCCTATTATTAGAAACTTCTATTATTTCTACATTTTTATCTTTTTCGATAAATGAATTTTTTTCAGCGACTGCATCAGAAATTACTTCCTGTCCAAACATATCAAATTTAACTTTTCCTGCAGGTTTCAAAAAAGTAGTTGTAACTCCTTTTAATCCTATAGATAAATCTGGCAGTGGTTCCTGTTCCATATTTATTTCCTGTGAAGAAGCTGGCTGAGAATGAATTGCTCCATCCTTAAATTTGAATGTCATTCCTAAAAACTTCGTAATCGCAAATGTAAAACCAATAACAAATATCAAAACAAGACAACCAAGTATAAGGGCATCTTGAAAATTGTTGTCACAGAATCTCAAAATTCCAATAAATATCATTATTGTTCCAATGATACCTGGGGCACCAAGTCCTGGAATAAAAAATATCTCAACAATGACTAATATTATACCAAGTATTATAAGACCAAGCCCTATAAAATCGAGCTGATTTGCCAAATATTTTACTCCAAAGAAAAAACCAAGAGAGACACAAGCAACTGCTCCCCCAACATATTTTTTTTCTTCAATCATCATCTCTTTTAAAAGACCTGTAAAACCTATTGCAAGTATCAATGCCCCAATAAAAGGATTGCTGATAAAATCTGCTGTTTTCATCAACAAAGAAGGCTCTTCCACATCAGCAAAAGCAAATCCTGAAAAGAAAATAAACACAAATAATATAAGACTTAAAAATTTACATAAATTTTTCATGTCAATTCTTTTCTCCCTCCTTTTTATTTTTCTATAGTCTAAGGAAATTCTACAAATAAGAGAATGACACCTTTATTTTTTATTAGAAAAAGGTTATTTTGTAAAAAATTTTTAATATTATAAAACAAGGAGAATAAAATGATCATAAAATGTGAAAATTTATCGTATAAATATGATTCTACCAATGGAATAAGTGATATTTCAACAGAATTTAAAAGTGGAAATGTATATGGATTGATTGGACCAAGTGGAGCTGGTAAATCAACACTGATAAAATTGATTTCAGGAAATATAAAACCAAAGACTGGAAATATCAAAATAGACGATAAAGAAATAGATAAATATACTAATAAAGAAAAGATAAATATTATTGCTTGGTTACCTCAAACAACATCCTGTAATTTTGATTATACATGTAAAGAAACTATTTTATTTGGACGATATGGATATTCAAATTTTTTACCAAGTAAAAATGATTACGAAATTTGTAATGAAATCATGCAAGAAATGAACATAACTCATCTTGCAAATCGTTATCTATCAAGCATATCTGGTGGAGAATTCCAAAGAATTATGATAGCACAAACAATAGCACAAAATGCCAAATGTATTATATTAGATGAGCCAATATCACATCTCGATATCAAATGTCAAAGCGAAATAATGGAATATCTTCAAAAAAAGACAAAAGAACAAAAAAGTATTATTATTATATCAATACACGATTTAACAGTCGCCTCATATTTTTGCGATTATATCATTTTATTAAAAAAGGGCAAAAAAATAGCTGAAGGTAAGACAAAAGATGTAATAAATTATCAAAATATTTTAAATGGCTTCGATTTAGAAACAAATATTATTGATTACAATAAAGATAAATTTCCCATCATCAAAAAAATTTGACAAAAACTTTATATTTGTAATATACTATGTAATTGAATATTTATTTATAAATTCAAAACACAAGAGGTTTTTTAAATATAAAAATGACACTTGAAGCAATAATCACATCTGTTATATTCGTTGCAGTATTTGCATTTATTTTGTCTGAAAAAATAGACAGAATGGTCGTATCAATTTGTGGTGCAACTGCAATGATTATAGTTGGAGATATTTTAGATTTTTATGATTATAAACAAGCTCTTGCAATGATTGAGCTTGACACAATTATACTTTTACTTGGAATGATGACTCTAATAAGCATGCTTGAAAAAACAGGGGCGTTTGAATACATGGCAATTAAAATAGCCCAACTCAGTAAGGGACGTCCTATAATGTTATTTTTAATGTTGGTAACAACGACTGCATTTATTTCTATGTTTCTTGATAATGTTACAACAGTTGTTTTGATAGCACCTGTAACAATAGCAATTACAAAATTACTAAAATTATCATGTGTTCCCTACTTGATTGGTGAAGCTATATTATCCAACATCGGTGGTCTTGCAACAATAGTTGGTGATCCTCCAAACTTGATAATTGGATCATCTGTCCAAGAACTCAGTTTTATCTCATTTATGATTCACTTAGGACCATTTGCATTAATTGTATTTCTTTTAACGGCTTTTTTATTTATAAAAATATTCAAAAAAGATTTTGACAAAGAACCTTCAGAAATTAAAGTTATGATGTCAATGAAACCTGAAGATTCTATCACAGATAGAGAAGGAGCCAAAAAGCTTATATATGTATTTAGTATAATAATATTTGGATTCTTCATTGCAGAGTATATTCACATCAGACCATCACTAATTGCAATAGCAGGAGCTGCAATTGGATTTATAGTAACAAAATACAATATAGAAGAAACAATATCAAGAGTTGATGTCAGTATATTGATATTTTTCTCAGGTCTTTTTGTAACTGTTGGAGGATTAAAATATAGCGGTGTACTTGATTTGATGGCAACATCTCTAACAGGTTTAGCAAAACATGATATGCTTTTATGTTGTATAGTAACAATATGGGTTGCAGCATTTGCCTCTGCAATTCTCGATAATATACCATTTACTATTGCAATGATTCCAATGATACAATCTTTGGGACAACATTTAGGAGATATGAATGCAATAACTCCTCTTTGGTGGGCATTGGCATTAGGTGTTGGATTAGGTGGAAATGGTTCTGTAATCGGTGCAACTGCAAATGTGATTGTTGTCAAATTATCTGAAAAAACAGACACACCTATTACATCTAAAATATGGTCAAAAAGTGGATTAATTACCACAATAACTTCAATTGTTTTAACATCTGTCCTATTTTGGGTGTTTTATAGCTTTATGTCTACAAAATAGTTATTTTATAAGCATATAAACAACATATAAAACCACTAAAAAAATAATATTTACAATAGAAAAAGATAAAATATAATTTTCTCCTTTTTTTCTATTTTCGTCTAATTTTATATAAAATTTATATGTTATTAAACTTGCCATACTTGCAATTATTGTCCCAAGTCCTCCTAAATTTGTTCCAACTATTAAAGCCTTGCCGTTTTCTGTGAAAGCTGATAAAAGAATTGCTGTAGGAACATTGCTTATAATTTGTGATGAAAAAATGGCAGTTAATACAACATTTTTTTGAATCAGCTCTGAGATCATACTGTGAATAAAATCAATTCTTCCTATATTTCCAATTAAAACAAAAAAGAAAACAAAAGTTAAAAGCAGTGAATAATCAGCATTTTTAAAGGCTTTATAGTCCATACATAAGATAACGAATGAAACAACAAAAAGCATAATGAGAAAATTTACTTGTCCAGAAACTGTAAATATACACAAAATAAATAAAAGAATATATATAGAAAGTTTATAAATATTTGGTTTTAAAACATCTTTTTTTATAATATTATCTTCAGTTTTTTTATTTTTATTTTCCCAAAAAACAAATAAAATAGACAAAACTAAAGAAATTATAGAGTATGGAAGCATTAAATTTAAAAAATCGATCATTTTCATATTATAAGTAGAATATAAATATAAATTTTGAGGATTTCCTATTGGAGTAAACATACTTCCTAAATTAGATGCAACAGTCATTATTATCAATGTAATCATCAATTCGTGATTATTTGAAATTTTATTAAGTACCATTATTGCAAATGGAATTAAAGTAACAAGAGTAACATCATTTGTCAAAAACATACTCATAAAAAATGAAAGCAAAACAAACAAAATTGCAATATATCTTTCAGAGTGAATTTTTTCAAGAATTTTGTTAGTCAAAAAATCAAATGTTCCAATTCGAATCATCGCACTTACAATTAACATTAATGAAAATAATATTGCAAGAACTGGATAGTTTATATATTTAATATATTGAAAATCTGGATGTACAAAAAAACAGGAAATAAAAGCAAATATTCCTGATAAAAACAAAATAGTATCATTTTTGAATTTTTGAATAATAAACTGCATGGCAAAAAAATAAGGTTGTGAAAAAACTCTAAATGATCAACTTTTTTGGAGGGTTAGAATTATTTGTTTAACGCCTTGTGTTAGTTGATTTTTAAAAAATAAGTTGATCGCCTCTATCTAAAATGCTGTATTCGGTCTATTTAATTTTTTCACAACCACCCGAATGTTCTTATTTATGAAATACCTAACGATTGATTATATCGCAAGATAGTATTACATATTATAATTTCCTTATTAGTACAAGTCAAGATTTTTTTGTATTTTTTTTAACAAATTTTTATATAATTTTTAGTTTTTCTATCTTGCTATAATATAATTTATATTGTATAATAAAAATAATATGCGATATCTATTTTTTCAAGGGAGAAAAAATATGAATGGAATAACAAATTCAAATATACAATCAATGAATTTATATAACTTCCCTACTGAGATAAATAATCCAGTTGGGACAGTTGCTGATGATATAAGACAAGAAGCCGTACAAGATGTAATATCAGGAATAAATTTTTCTGAACAAGGAAAATATACAGAGGAAACAGGAAAAAGTTTACAAAAAACTGGAAAAAGTGAAGTAAAAGAGGGTAATTCATTAAAACATAAGGGAGAGGTCGAAGTAAGAAAGGGAGAAAGAAAATCTCAAAGTGGCTTAAGACATATTTCTAAAGGATATGAGCAACAAGATAAAGGTTTAGGTAAAATTCAGAAAGGAATTGACAATCTTCAAGAATCAATAAAAAAACATGATGTTGCAGATGGAATAAAATCATCTGGAATTGAAAAATTTGAAACAGGAAGAGATATAAATAAAGCTGGAGAACAACTTCAAAAAGATGGACTTCTTTTTATTCAAGAAGGATTTTATCAAGATACACTTGCAGACGCAAAAAAAGAAAGAGGAATTAACACATTTGGAAAACAGCTTGGAAAGGCATCCACAATACAAAATCAGCAAGAAGAAATAATATCTGGATTAAATAAAGCATTTCAAGATGAAGTTAACGGTTCTGAGTTTAAAATTGCTGGTAATAACATGATTAAAGAGGGAATACAAAAAATAAGTGCTGGTGAAAATATGATAAAAAATGCACAAGAAATGGCCTCTCAAGCAGATTTTAAAATGTCAGAAGCAACAACAAAAGAACAAAAAGCTAATGCTTTAGAGGCAGATGCACAAGCCAAAGAGGCTACTGCAAATAATATGGAAACTATATCCCCTGAAGTAAAACAACAGGCAGAAGCTATGTTACAGCAAGCAAAAGAACTTGAACAACAGGCTGATAATTTGATAAATCAAAAACAACAAATTATGCAAGATAGCGAAGCTACTTTGGATAAATGTAATGCAATAATGCAGTCAATGTATCAGATGCCTCAAATGATAATGAATTCCATGGCAGTAATGCCATTTTGTATGCCATTCTGTCTTCCTTTTATGCAAATGACTCCTTTGGATTTAATGTTTAATATAGGACTTCAAAATCATAATTTAATGGGAGTTGCTATTCAAAATTTAATTGATGGCGTAGGAATGGAAATACAGGCACAACAATTAAAAATACAAGCACAACAAATGAAAGTGCAGGCCCATAGTATTTTAAACAAACCTTCAGCTGAAGATATTAAAAATGAAGCAACAAAAGAAAGAAATATGGCACAATCACTTTATGCTGAAGCACAAAGTGATAAAGAATCTGCAATGCAAATAAAAAATCAAGCAATATCAGATTTTGAAGATGGTCATAGACTCCAAGATGAAGGAAATAAATTAAAATCCAAAGGTATTGAATATATAAATTTTGGTAACGAATTAATTTCAGAATCAAAGAAAAATCAAGAAGAATTGAGTGCTAATTTTTCAGATAGTTTAACAGCAGAACAGAAAATTCAAAAACAAAAACAGAAAACAATAGATAGAATACAAGGTGGAATGGAACATTCTAAAGAAGCAAATGAATGGTTTGAAGTAGGATTGGAAGATATAACTCTTGGAAAAAAATTAGAAGATATGGGCTATGCTTTTGAAAAAGACGGTGTAAAAGACCTTAAATTGGGTATGAAAACTTCAAAAGAAGCACAAGATCAAGAATTTGCTGGTTTAAAGCAAATTAAAAGAGGAATTTCTTCATCAAAACTTGGAAGAGCAAAAGAACAAGAAGGTATGTCTAAATTAGAAGAAGGTCAAAAAATGATAGCAGAAGGAAAAGCTAAGGGACAAGCTGGTAGTGAGTCAGTGAAACTTGGAAATGCTCTTATTGAATCAGGAAATTCTTTGATAGAAGAAGGACGTTCAATGCAAGAACATGGAGATGTACTTATTGAAGAAGGTATAGGTCTTTTATTCTTAGCAGATGAAATAGAAGATTCATTAGTTGGATAATTAACATAACTAAAAGAGGCTGTGAAAAAATAAATATTTTTTCACAGCCTCTTTTAGTTATGTGACTTTTTTTAACATCCCCAGCTTCTGCTATGCTATTTCTTGGGGAATAAAAGAAAAAACTCGTTCTCTTATAAATTTTGTAAGTGTATTTCTATCAACACCTAAAATTTTTGCAATTTTGTATTTTGGCATTTTTTCTTCAATATATTTTTTAACAAGTTTTTCTTTTCCTGACAATTTTACTTTTGAAGATTTTCTGCCAACTGGTCGCCCCAAAATAATTCCCTCAGCCCTTTTTCTTTTCAAGGCTTCAATAGTTCTCTGACTTATCAAATCTCTTTCTATTTCAGCAGATAATCCAAATGCAAAAGCTAAAATTTTGCTCTGAATATCACTGCCAAGTCTGTAATTATCTTTTACAGTCCAAACTTTACATTCTTTTTCCATACATTTATTCAAAATGTCCATTATCATGAAAAGATTTCTACCAAGCCTTGAAATTTCAGAACAAATTATCAAATCATCTTTTTTAACTTTTTTAAAAAAATTGGGATATACTTTCTTCTAAACATACAAAAAAAAAGAGGCTATATAGCCTCTTTTTTTTATTGCTTATTTGAATCTTATCTTTATATCTCTATATTCTCCACAAATTCTATTCACTACAACCAAATCTTCAGCGGTCAAAGTCCTATTTTGCTTTATCTCATAATAAATAGTACCGCCTTCATTTACACTTGTTATCGTTATGCTTCCATAACCTATTTCCATATTTATCTTATATTCAAGAGCCAATGGAGATATTGATAATTGAGTATTACTCGAAGAAGCAGATTTTGAAAGAGCAAGATTATTATTTGGAATTACCATACCACTACTTGAATTTGATTTCATATCAACTGCCCGTTCCACAATTGGTTGTGCCGTTACCTGTACTGGAGCATTTCCAAGTTGAACAGATGATTTAGGAACAGGTGTAGAAACTTTAGAAGGTTGTTCTTGCCGTACAAACCTTTTTGTAGTTGTTGGAGTCTTAGATTTATTAGGCTCTTCCTGCTTTTTATGTAATGCTTGTAAAATTTCTTCTTGGGTTACCTTATGTTTAGAAATGGCCTTTTCTTGTTTTTGTGCAACTTCTTTTTTAGAATTTACTTCTTGTTGTTTATGTAATTCTTGTAAAATTTGCTCTTTAGTTACTGTATGTTTTTTTTCTTTCGATTTTTTTTCTTCTTTGGGGATTGCTGAAACAGTAGTAGGTAAAACAGATTGAGCATTTACAGGTGTTGTCCGTTCAATTAATTTTTCTACTTTTGATTCAGGAACTTTTTCCTCAGATTTCTTTGGTTCTTCTCTATCTTTGATAAGTTTCTTTCTTAACTGTTTATAAATTTCATTATCACTGCTTGTATCTTTCCTATATTCATCATTGTTTTGGGAAATTCTATCACTACTAACTGTGCTTTTTGTTAAACTACTTGAATAAGAATTTATATTAACGGTATCAGAATTCGTAGAAGCAATTGGCTTTATTGGAATAACATATCTTTTTACAGGCTTTTCAACAGATTTAGAAGGCTCACTTTTAGAAGGAACAACACTTTTTGCTTTATTATCATCAATATCATGGATTTCAACCTCAGCTCCTTGCATATATTCTCTTCTCAACTGTCTCATCTCTTCACTTTCCTGTAAAGGAAGTTCTTCAGAAGTATCTTCCAAATTTTCTTCATTACTACTTATATTTCGGTTATTTATTTCTTGATTTTCCAAATGTTTATTAATAAAGTTTTCACTATTTTTATTCGAATATTCGCCATCTATATTATTCGAATTTTTATTCGATAAATTATTTTTTTGTTTTTCTGTTTCATCTGTTATATTAGTAGCTTTTTCAGTATTAGTTTCAACTTTTGTATTTTCTATTTTTTCAGATTTTTTATTTATATTTTCACTATCTTCTGATTCAATTTCAGAAATTATTTTATCTATTATTTCATTTTGTTCTCGATTAGGATCAATTTCATCTGAATCTGCTTTTGCAGAATCAACATCTTTATTATTCATATTAGATTCTGTTGAAATTTTTTCATTTAATGAAGCCATATTTGATTTACCAAACATCTGAGGAACAAATGTAAATTTAAAAATCAAAAGACAACATATTATTACAAAAATTGAAGAAAAAACAGCTATATTCTTTTTAGAGAAGAAAAATGATGACAAAAATTGCCAAAAACTCATTTTTTTCTGTTCTGGATAATATCTCTCAATCTCTTTTGAAACTTTTTCAGGCAATTTTGTTGTTTTAATCTCTTTAGACGGTTCATCAAATTGTTCAACAGCAATAGAAAGTCTATCCAAAATATCCTTACATTTTGAACAAAATTTTATATGTGATTTTATGAAAATATCTCTACTGCCAGTGCCTTCTGGATTATACTCTATCAATTCATCAGCCGAAGGACATACTGAAGCTACTTGAATATCTGTAAAGACATTTTTTAAATACTCAACTTCTTCCCTACAAGAATGACAATTTTCAAGATGCTCCTCTACTTCCTTTAATTCTTCTTTGGAAAGAGAACCGTCTGAGTATAATATTAACTTTTCTGAAGATAGACAATCATCTTTTTTCATGGTTGCACCTATTTTTTAATTTACTTTTGAAGGATAAATGCGTTTTAAATATGTAAGACACCTTTTTAACTTAGAACATAAAGTTCCCAAAGGCATATCGAATTCTTTAGCCAAAAGTAGATAAGAAAGATCTGCAAAATATCTCTTTTTTATGATTTTTTGACAATCATCTGACAACTTTTCTATAGCTTCTATAAGTTCTGACGATTCCTCTTGTTTTATCATCAATTCTTCTGCTGTCATCCTCTTGTCTTTAATAACAATTCCTTCTTCTTCCTCATCCATAGAATCTGTCTGTGCAAGAGATAAGGTATGTTCACCTCCACCTCTTTTTTGTGCAGATAAATTTCTAAAAATAGATATACATCTGTATTTAGAAATTCTCAAAATGAATGTTTTTAAAGAGGATTCACCTCTAAATGAAGACATTGCCTTAAAAAGGTCTATAAAAATTTCTTGGCATATATCTTCTGTTTCAGCTTCAGAGAATTTAAATCCCGAAACAAACGCTTTAACATTTGGAGAGAACTTTTTATATATCGTTTCCCAAGCGTTCTTATCTCCATTTATACATTTTTGTATTATTTCCGATTCATTAATAGTATTCATAATAATTTCATATTTTAGACAAATATTTAATCTGTCCTTTTTTTATAAAAAGTGGCGATATATTGTGCGAAACTCAATCGCCACTTTTATATTATTATTCTACTATAAAATTGAAATCTCTTTTACTATAGTCTCTAAAATTAACTCAAATATTACACTTGGTTCAGTTGTTACAATAATGTAATCTTTTTCAGTCTTGAAATTCTTGATACCATAATCTTTGAGAATCTGTTCAAGTTCTTTCTTATCAGTTGTCTTTATCTTTACAGTTAAAGTACCATCTGTGAATTTGATATTTTCAACTTTACTCTTCAAATCAGCAGGACAATATTGATTAACGATTGATTTTGGAACATATTTGTCAGTCTTAGCTGGCTTCCAACCACTCTTTTTCATTGTTTCTCTCAATCCTGTCAATGAATCATCCAAATTTGCTATATAGGAGTGATTTTCTACAGCACCTTCTCTTGTCCTTATATCAACTTTTCTTGTTTTAACTTTTGGAGCAGAAACTTGAGGTGATACTCTTACTACTTCTTCTGTATCTTCTACAAATACGGCTCTATCAACTAATGGTTCAGAAGTCATTTTTCTTGCACCACCATTGAAGAATCCTCCACCTTTTGCACTTCTTGTTCTTGTTGGAGCAAATGTCTGTACCGAATTTACAGCACCTGAATCATAAGTATCAAGTTGTTTCTTCTTTCCAAAAATTCCCTCATATGTTACACCATCAGGCATTTCTGTAGGTGTTTCTATCTTTTCTGACTTTCCGCTCTTATTTACAACTTTGTCTTCAACAGCTACAAATGATGTATATTGTGTTACTAAATTATAGTCAAGTCCTAATTTGATTATTTCCTTCTTAACATCATCTTTTGGACTACCTTTTTCGATACCTTTTAGGTCTGTATCCATAACAGATTCGATTTTCTTTCTTGCCCAGAATGACATTATAGCTTCGTTAGAATCTTCTTTGTCAGGGAATTTTACTTCAATTTTCTTTGTGAAAGGTCTTCCTGCTGAATTTCCTGTGAGTGTGAGAACCCCTGTTGCTCCTTTTGTATATCTACCTGAGAAAACAAGTGGTTTTTCACTGAATAAATCAGGCTGTCCTTCTGGAAGAACATCAGTTACTGGAAGTGTTCCCCAATCAGCTTTTACATCTGTCATGAGTGGGCAACCAATTTTTTTGTAGAAATTATTTGCAACTTCTTCTCCAGACTTATTTAAGTCAACAATATCACATTCTCCTCTGCCAAGTTTTGCCATTTTTGTGATCAAATATCTGTTTACAGAATTTCCATTTCCAAAAACAAACATTCTTGCATTTCCAATATTCTCAGATACGAGTTGTGATATAGACATATCATTTCCGATATATCCATCTGTCATCATTGTTACAATTCTAAGTCTTTCAGGATCGGAACCTGTCAATGCTTCGATAATAGCTGGTCTCATCTCTGTTCCGCCACTACCTGTTCTTGCATTTATGAAATCAAGAGCTTTCTTTCTTGTTCTTTCATTGTTTTTCTGTGGAAAATCAAAAAGTTTAATTGTTGTATTTGAAAAAGAAATTACATTAAATGTATCATCAGGATTCATTTTTTCAATACAATATTTCATTGTCTCTTTGCATTTTTCTATAGGTCTTCCAGATTGAGAACCTGAATCATCTACAACAAAAATCATCTCTTTTGGAGTTATAATAGATGTAGAAGGCTTTGCTGGTGGCTGAATAACGAGTGAGAAAAATCCACCTTTTTTATCGTCTGTATGGCAAATAATACCTTCTTCAACTTTCTTAGAAGCAGATGTATAATTCAAGATAAAATCTTTATTTGGAATATTATCATTTGAGTCAAGCTCTATTGTATAATTTTTGTCATCTTTTTTAGTCGTTTTTACTTTATGAAGACGACTATTTACATCTTTTATAGCGACTGGTGAATTTATATTAACTTTTAAAGAAATGTCATGTCCCGCTCTCATTCCTTCTGGAATAATTGGAGGATTTAACTTCTGTTCAGGAACTCTTGCAGTATCAACTTCCCAACCTGTCTCTTTTTGTTCAGAATTTAAAGCTGTCTTTTCTTTTGTTGTCATTGGTTCATCAGAAAGTTCAGGCTTTGGCATATATCTTGGACCAGAAACCATTGGAAAAACAAATTCATAAATGCCATCTTCAAATTTGATATTTTCAACATAAGTAATCTTAATTTCAATCTTATCGCCTGGCATTATGTTTGCGACATGCTGTGTAAAAATGTTTGGTCTTTCCTGATTGAGGAGAGCTGCTCTTTTGCCTTCTTTTTTGGCTTTTTCATAAATCTTTGTTGCTTCTTCTCTCTCTTTTATGACCGATCTTATTGTCTTGTCGCCAATCTGCATTACCATTGAATCAACAGCTGCCATCTCTGGGAGTGGGAAAATGTATTCAGCTTCGATTGGGTGATCTAATTCATTTTTAAATCTCTGAACAACTGTTACCTTTCCAATATATCCTGAAATATCTGCAGTTACATCTGTGTGTTCAAGAGGACAAACAATAGCTTTTCCCTTATCATCTATAACAAGTGAACCTTCTCCTATGTCATTTGTATTTACAGTTCCAATAGAATGACCTTTAAGTGTATGTGGACCACCTTGTGGATCACCTTTTATTGGACGAGGGGGATTCTTTGTTGCCGCACAAGCATATAAAGCAAAACAAGCAAGCATTACGGCGACTGCTATAAAAATATTTACCATCTTTTTTATCATTTTTTTCTCCTTTCAAATTTTTTTCTAAAAATTTTAAAATCTTTCCCTATTTTTTTTCCTAAATATTTTTGTTAATATCTCACTATTTTTATTTACCACATCCTTTAACTTTCAAATGTTTTTCTTAATTGTACAGTATATATTTTTTCCCCTTTATTGCAAATAATTAAAAATAATTAATATTTTTTTAATATTTTATTTTTGATACACTCCAATAAACAAATTAAGCAAAATTTAGGATAATGTTTACATCAATTTTCAAAAATGCTAAAATATATTAATAAAATCACAGCTATCCACTTTTGAGAGTATTCAAAGTGTATTATATTCAAAAGTGGCATAGTGTAAAATTTGCAATTCAGATTAACACTAATTTTGAAAATTGACATAACACTTAGATAAAAATAATATCTAAAAATATTATAAAAATGAAATATATTATTAATTTGAAGGAAATTTTTTTGTATAATTGAAAAGAATAAAAGAGCATGAAAAGTATTTGATAACTTATTTTGATATTTTCAAAAAGTTTTAAAAGGATATAAAAAAATGGCTGAAAAAAATGTTTCCGCAATTTCAACTTTAATGACGAGATTAAAACTCGAACCAAATAATCCTGAAGCACATTTTAATCTTGCTGTTGCTTATGAAGAAGCAGGTAACTATGCTTATGCAACAAATGAGTATAACAAAGCACTTGATTTAAATAAAAATTATTCAAGGGTTCTTTTGCATTTGGGATTTATAGAAATTAAAAAACGAGAAAATGGAAAAGCACTTGAACTTTGGGGTAAAGCATTAAAAGCTGATCCAAAACTTGTCGAACTTTTTAGAACAGAACCAACAGCTGCATATTATAAAAATAAAATAGATAGTGTAATTGCTATATTTCAAAAAAATATAGCATCAAATCCAAAAGTAGCAAAAGGACATTATGAACTCGGCTTAGTTTATAAATATTTTAACAAATTAGAACTTGCCTTACAATGTTTTAAAACAGCCACTGATTTAGACAGTGTAATGTGGGAAGCATATGTAGAATGTGGAGAAACATATTCAGCATTAGGGCAAACAAAAATGGCCATTGAACAGATGAAATATGCAATTCTTGCAAATCCAGGCAACAAAAATCCTATAGTATATATTGCTTTAGCAGATGTATATATAAAAGAAAATATGATGGGATATGCTCAACAGCAATTAAATAAAGCTATTGACCTAGATCCAAAATCATCTGAAGCCTATCTATTAATGGGAAAATTATTTTTCCGTCTTTCAAATTTCAAAATGGCTATGAAAAACTACCAAAAAGCCATAGAAGTAAACCCTAATAATGCAGATGCACACTATCAGCTTGCAAAAACCTGTCAAGCAATGTATAGACCAGATTTTGCTATTATCGAACTTGAAAAAGCTGTAGCAAGTAAACCTGACTTTGCAGAAGCATATTATGATTGGGGAACTCTTCTATTACAAATGGGAGATGTTGAAAAAGCAATTCCAAAACTTGAATATGTATTAAAAATAAATCCAAACGATGCATATACACACTACACACTTGGCACAGCATATCTAAAAATAGAAGATTATAATACAGCAAAACACCATTTTAAAGCTTCAACACAAATAAATAAAACAGATGCTTATACTTTTTATAACTTAGGAATATGTTGTATAAATACAAAAGATAATCAAGGAGCATTGAATGCATTTAAACAAGCTATGGATTTAGCTCCTTCAGATTCTCAATATGCCTATCAAAGATATTTAGTAAATATGAATATCATGGATTTTGAAGAAGCAGAAAAAGACATCAAAAAAGCAATAAAAGCAAAACCAGCTGAAGTAGATTACAGACTAAAACTTGTTGCTCTGTACAAAAGGAAAAAACAGTATAGTAATATTCTTGACGAATTAAATAATTATATAAACATAAACCCAAAAGTATCTTCTATATATTCAGAAATGGGTATAGCTTATTCTGAACTGGGAGATACTTCAGTTGCCAAGGTATCTTTTGAAAAAGCCCTTTCACTAAATCCAAATGATGTACGTGCTATATATGGTAAGGGTGAACTTTTAAAAGCCTCTGGAATTAAACTTAGAGAAGCTAAAGAAATGTTCAAAAGAGCTCTCGAAATTGATCCGAAGTTCTTACCTGCACTTGAAGATTTAGGTTTAATGTATTTTGAAGAGGGAGATCCAGATACAGGAACAAAATATTTCAGAAGTGCTCTTGATAGTGCTTCTGCCGAAGAATTAAATGGTGTAAAAGTAAATTATGCAGGAGTTTTGATAAAATATGGTCAAGCAGATGAAGGTGTAAAAGTATTCAAAAATCTTATAAATGAAAGACCAGAAGATGCAAGACTTAGAATGTCCTTAGCAAAGGCATATAAAGAAATTGAAAGATATGATGATGCTATTTCGCAATTACAAATAGCTCAAGAGATTGAACCTGAAAATCCAGATTATCCAATGGAATTGGGAGAAATTTTCACAGAACTTGGTCTTATTGATGAAGCAAGAGATACATATTACACAATAATTAACATGTATCCAAACAACAAAGAAGCACAAAAAGCATTAACACAATTATTGAACAAAGTTGCTTCTCCAAATGTTCAAGCTAAACCACAAGAAACAATTTCAAAACCTATTACACCAGTAGAAACTATTTCATCTTCAGATAGACTAAAATTATCTAAAGAAGAAAAAATATCATCACATACATCAAGTATGAGCATGCCTGATTCAGAACTCGATCTTGGCAATATCGAATCAGAAGAAAAACAAAAACCTGTACCTGTTAATGATAGTATTTCTGATTCATTATTAGATTTCGATTTTACTGAAGAAGATTTAGGGCTCGTAGATGACGATGATTTTGATATAGACAATCTCGAAGAAAAAGTAAAAGAAGAAAAAGAAGAAGAAAAAGAACTTTTGGAAATACCTGATTTCGGCATTCCACACTTAGAAGAAACCAATGATTCACATACAGAAACAGATTTAATGTCAAATTTTGGAGATTTAAATTTTGAAGATCTTGATATTGCTTTAGATACAAATATTTCAGAAGAAAATATAACGAATCCACCTGCAACTTCCTCTGCTGTAGAAGAAGAAAAAACAGATAAATTGCTAACTGAAGAACCACAAAAAATAGAAAGCGATATATTCCCTGTAAAGTCTGAAGAAAAAACAAAAAAAGAAGAAAAAGTTGATAGCGTATTCTCTTCTAATGAAGATGATCTTTTTAGTGGTTTAGATGACATATTTGGAGATTCTTCATCAACGGCAAAAAAAGAAGAGAAAAAATCCAATGTAGATGATATTTTTGCTGAGGATTCTACAGATGACATATTTGGAGATTCTTCATCAACGGCAAAAAAAGAAGAGAAAAAATCCAATGTAGATGATATTTTTGCTGAGGATTCTACAGATGATATATTTGGAGACTCTTTATCAACAACTAAAAAAGAAGAGAAAAAATCCAATGTAGATGATATTTTTGCTGAGGATTCATTAGATGATATATTTGGAGATTCTTCATCAACAACTAAAAAAGAAGAAAAAAAATCCAATGCAAATGATATTTTTGCTGAGGATTCATTAAATGATATATTTGGAGACTCTTCATCAACGACTAAAAAAGAAGAGAAAAAATCCAATGTAGATGATATTTTTGCTGAGGATTTGTTTGCTAATTCAGCCAATAAAAATGATACAATAGAGCTAGCTAAGGTGGAAGAGCCTATACAAAAAATCGAAAATTCTTTCGTCAAAAAAGAAACTGAACCACAAAAATCTTCTTCTGATTTATTAAATCTTGATGATGAACTTGATAATTTATTTGACGAAGATTTAGCAGATACTGAAGTAGAAAAATACAACCAAGAGGATATTTCGATAGATGATATAGATGATATAGAAGAAGATATTTCGATAGATGATATAGATGAAGAAGCTAAAGAGCTCCAAGATTCTAAACAACAGCTAAGTGCTGTAATTGCAGCACAGCCAAATGATATACCTTCAAGAGAATCACTTATAGATGTATGCCTCAGATTAAAAGATTATGAAGAAGCTTATGAAAATCAAAAATATTTGATAAACAAAGCCCCAGCTGATTACAAAAAATATGCACAAATCATTGATATATATACCAAAGCTAATAAAACTGATGAACTACCAATAGTTGAAGAATATATGTCTTCTGCTACACCTGATTCCAAATACATTGAAGAAATATGTAACAAATATAATGAAGCAGGTGCTTCAAGCATAGCTATTAATGAATGTAGAAGATGTTCAAAAGCTGAACCAAACAATGTTGATCTATCTTTGCTTTTAGGAAAAATGTACACAAATGCTGGAAATCATGCATTAGCTACATTGCAATATCAAAAAGTCATAAGAAAATCACATAATGTAAAAATAAATCTATTATTGGCAGATGCTTACGAACATATGAACAACCTAAAAGGTGCAACAAAGACATTAAATAAATATCTTGAGTCAGAACCAAAGGATACAAATGTTTGGTATAAATTTATGATGATAGCTGACGAAGATACTGCAAATGAACATAAGGAGTCATTTAAAGCTGCAATAGCAGAAAATCCTTTAACTGCAAAACAAACTGCAGACATAAAAAAGAAATACGGAGATAGTTGGATATAATTTTTACATAGAGGTGCTGTGAAAAAAGTAATAGAATAGATGTCATTGCGAGGGAGCTAAACAAATAATTAAAAACTCTAACGAGTTTTTAAAAGATTACCCTCACAAAAGAGGGAGCGACCGTGGCAATCTCAACCACTTAATTTGGTAACTAACAAAACGAGTTAATTTACGAAAATTATATAAAAAAAATACTTTTTTCACAGCCCCAAAAATTTAAAAATATGTTTAAAAAGAAAAAATATATAACTACAATAATATTAATATTACTTGTCTTTTTATTTCCACAAAAAGCATATTGTAATTTTGACAAATTATATGTAGACGGCAAGTTAGCTACAGTATTTATGATTGTTGACTTTGATGAAGTATATATTCCAGAATCGGATATAAAAAATATAACTAATAAAAAAGACATAACTTATGATGCTCAAACACTAGCTGTATTAATCGAAGATAAACCTCTAAGTGCAACAGTAACATTTTATGACAAGACAGTCTGTTATCCACTTTTTGCCATAAGTAGAGAATTATTTTTCCCCATAAAATGGGATCATAAATCAGGAAGAATAGACCTCTCAACGACTCCTAAACCACCAACAGAAGGAGATAATGAAATATCTGATAGAACAAAAGCAGAATTAGAAGCAAATGGAATAACAGAATTATCTGGTGATAATCCACAACCACAGACAAGAAGGCGTAGAAAAAAAAGAGGTCTCTTTATAAATCTTGTAAATGAAGATATAATAACAGATACTCAAGGTAACTGTAGAGCGATAAGAGTTACAACTCTTGTAACAAATACTTACTTTAGAGATGTAAAAAAAGCTGAGGCAACTTGTATTTTTAAATATCCAGATGGAAGAATATTATTTGAAGATATAATTCCTTTAGAAAATATAAAATCTAATTCAAGGCAAAGAGTTATATTTTATACAGAAAATCCAACAATTATGGATGTTCCAAAATATAGTTTTAGCATAAAAGAAAAACGAAATAAATAATTTTATAAAAAAATATGAAATGGAGGTTTCTAAAATGTCTTATGGATTCAATAATGATGAACTAAGTAAATTATTTGCTGATGCAGGAGCAGCTGTTACAAAAGCTCAACAAAAAACACATGCTCCAGCTACTCCTCCACAACAAAAAACAGTTCCTAATCATCAAGATTACTCAGCTCCTAAACCACATGTTACTCACGAACAACATACAGCCCAATCAAAAATACCTGTAGATGAAGTTTCATCTTATCAAATAGATAGTGGATTACTTGATGGAGATACACTAAATATAAGATTAAAAGATGGTTCAGAAGCTGAAGTATTATTTTCAAGAGTAAGAGGTCTTGCAGCTGGAAGAATTGGATCTTCACAGATTATAGGTTGGAAATATGGTCAAAAAATATACTATGCAATCTATAAAGAGATAAATTTAAAAGGTATGATCCCAAAGATGGCTTTTCAAGTAAGTGAAAACTGGAAAAGCTTCATAAATATGATGAGTGAGAGAACGCCTGCAACAGCAGATGAAGGCATAAAAATAGCAAAAAAACCTTTGGGAATTTTACCTGAATATGCTTCAAAAGACTTATTTTTCGATCACATAAAAAAACTATAATCTTCTACAAAAGCAACAAACATAAAAAAGCCATAAAATTTTTAAAAATTTTATGGCTTTTTGTTTTTCACTAACCATATAACATCTATTTATCTTTTGGGAAAAGCCAAGTCATTAAAGCGGCACAAAGTGGAAGTATCCAAAACCAATGCATTAAAACTGGAAGTGTGATCATATCTGCCAAATTACCTAAAACAGTTGCTCCTACTCCACCAAGACCAATGGCAAAACCTGCTGTCAACCCACCTGCAAGTCCCATATTATCTTTCATAACTTCTTGAGCCATAACAAATGTTGAACTATAAGAAGCAACTACTACAAATCCAGCCATTCCTGCAATTATCATTGCATAAATTCCTCTTGCAAATGGCATTAACATCATTAATGGAACTGTCAAAAACATTGATGTACAAATTATCCTTCTTCTTCCTATTTTATCACTCAATATTCCACCATAATAAGTTCCAAAAACACCAGCCACAGAAAAAATAGAAACATAATTTCCAGTAAACATAGAATTTTCATTCATAAAATTTACATGAAAAAGCGGTGTAAATGTATTTATTGCTTGATAGGCAGTAGACCTCATAAATATAAAACACACAAGTACACATATAAAACCATATGGAATTTTTCCACCTGAAATTTTTGATGCATGTTTATCCCCTGCATGTGTAGCCATATCGAGATATTTATTAAAAAACATCAAAACAATAAAAAATATCATTCCAGGTATTGCAATATATTTTGTATTTTGAAAATCACCTGGCAATGTCAAAAGCAAACCCATTAAAAAGGCACCAAGAGCATATCCAAAATTACCACCCAATGAAAAAATGCCCATTTTTTCGCCTTTTTTTTCTGCTGGACTTATTCTATTTGTCGCTTTCATTGCCTGTGGATGAAAAATGGCACTTCCAAACCCACTTATAGAAATCAAAATAATCAACACAGCGTAATTTGGAGCCCAAACAATAGCTCCCATAGCAACTGCAGAAAGCAAAATTCCAACAGAAATGAACCAACTTTTAGAGGATTTATCAGAAATATATCCAAAAAGTGGTTGGCAAATTGAAGAAGTTAGACTTTGAATTAAAAGCATTATTCCAACTTGTGAATATGTCATTGAAAAAATACTTTTCAAAAAAGGAATGAGAGCAGGAAAAGCTCCCTGACTTATGTCAACAAAAACATGTCCAAGGTTGATTAAATTACCTGCTGTTTTTGTGGCTTCATGTGGTTTAATTGTATTTTTTTTGTCTTTATTATTTAAATTTTCCATAGTTTTGTTATTTTAGCATATATAAAAAAAAAATACAATTACTAATAAAAAATAATTACCTTCCCTATTTTTTTTATATATTATTATTTTTTATTTTATACTGGTTCGCCAAATAATATTTATACATAAAATAATATCACACCAGCAAAACATTTGGTATATTATAATCTACAATTAAATGATCATGTGTTAAGAAAACCATGTCCCCTATAATTGACTGACAAATCAAAATTTTATCAAATGGATCCTTATGTCGAGGGGCAAAATCTGAGCGTTTCAAATCTTGAAGTTTATAAATACTTCTTGGATTAAGTGGAAGCAAATTATAGCCAGACAATTCAGCTACATCAGCAACAATTTTTGAAGATAAAGTCAAATTTTTAGGATTATTAATGTGCTTAATTTCAATTTCCCATAGTGAAACAATACTATAATATATTTCATTATTTTCATTTATAATTATTTCTTTTGCTTTATCAGATAAAAGCAAATTGTTTGTTAAAGCCCAAATCAAAATATGTGTATCAAGAAGTATATTCATAAATTGCCCTCATTTTCAAACAATTCTGCAATTTCTCCATCCATTTTATCAAATTCCTCATCAAATCCCTTTGGAAGATTTATAATACCAACTCCTGTTCCTATCCGCTTACTTGTATCAGTTATTTTCTTAGAAGTTTTAAGTTCAAATGGAATTTTCTGTTCTTTTAATGCTTGTTTAACAAATAAACAAACAGCAGTACTCATACTCATACCCAAATCATTGCAAAATTCATCAAACATTTTCTTCATCTCTTCATCCATTCTAACATGTAAAGTAGTTTGTGCCATAACTTTCCCTCCTTTATATACTTATTATATATATTGTATCATATTTTGTACATTTTATCAACAAAATCAATATATTTTTTGTTTCACTTCCCTATTTTTTTATTTTTATGTTATCTTTTATTTTATAGTGATTCGCCAAAGTATATTTGTAAGAATATGTTCTATTAATTAGACTTTTTAATTTGAATTAGCCAATTTTGTTCGATATAATATGTAAATTAAGCTCTTTCTAAGGAAGAAGAAAAAATACTGGAACGCATCAGTTTTTTCATAGTAAATATAACCA
>CADAWZ010000018.1 GCA_902791745.1 uncultured bacterium | reverse complement strand
ATAGAGCTTTCACAGGTCAACTTACGAAAAATTGGAGAAAAGAAAATCCAAATATTGAATCAGTAGATATTTTATTAGAAAAAATCAATCAAGAAAAACAAAATTTAAAACTAAATAAAACTCAAAAAGATAGAGGATTTATTAAAGAAGAAGAAATTCCTTATAACATACCTAATAATTGGAAATGGATTAAATTAAAAGATATTATTTTATATGATGTTGGAGGAGGTACTCCAAGTACCAAAATTGATTCTTATTGGGCTGGAAATATTCCTTGGATGTCTGTAAAAGATTTTGCTAATAATAAAGATGGTGTAATTATAGACACAATAGACCATATAAGTGAAGAAGGAGTAAAAAATAGCTCTACAAACATAATTGATGAAAATGCAATTATATTGTGTGTTCGTATGGGATTAGGAAAATATGCAAAATTATCTCGTCCAATGGCAATAAATCAAGATTTAAGGGCTATTTGGCTTTCTAAAAATATAAATGATGAAAGATTTTTTTTATATTATTATTCAACTTTGAAAATAATAGGTCGTGGTACAACAGTAGAAGGAATAAAAAAGGAACAACTTTTTGCAAAATTTATTCCTCTTCCACCACTTGAAGAACAAAAAGAGATCGTAAAAATTCTTGATTCCATTTTGTCAAAAGAAAAGCAAGTTAAAGAAATAGCAGAAAAAGAAATTGATAGAGTAGAAGACTTGAAAAAAAATCTTTTAACTCGTGCATTTGGTGGACTTCTTGGAACAAATGATCCAAATGAAGAAAATTCAATCGAATTATTAAAAAGTGTGTTGTAAAATTATTTATATTAACAGAAAATAAAAGGAAAAAAATCATGAAGTGGAATTGGATTCTTGAAGCAAAAAAGCAAGTATCTGAAGAAAAGAGGATTTCAAAATTTGCAAATGGCGGTTCTCTTTCAGGTGTTCTTGTCTATCCAGACACATATTTTACAGGCATGTCCAATCTTGGTTTTCATGCTGTCTATAAAATATTTAATGAAGAACTCGGCATAAGTTGTGAGCGAGCTTTTTATCCTGATAAAAAATATGTTGAATTTTTTAGAAATGAAAAAAATCTTCGTTCTCTTGAAAGTCAAAAGATTTTACAAGAATTTGATTTTATTGCTTTTTCCATATCTTTTGAAATGAATATCCCACTTGTTGTTGATATTTTAAAGATGACTTCTATTCCTTTATATTCTTCTGATAGAACTGATTCCGATCCACTTATTCTTCTGGGAGGAGCAGTTTCTTATATAAATCCAGAACCTATCGCTCTTTTTGTTGACGCTATTTTGATCGGTAGGGGAGAGGATGTTCTTCCAAAAGTTTCTGAAATTTTAAATAAAAGACTTTCGAGAAATGATACACTCGTCGAGCTTTCAAAACTTGAAAATGTATATGTTCCATCACTTATGAAATTGTCAGATGTAAATCGAGTTAATATTTCTACATCTCGTTTTTTTTCTTCATCTTTTTTAACATCAAATACAGAATTTGCAAATACTCTTCTTGTTGAAATAATGAGAGGATGTCCTTTTATGTGTAAATTCTGCACTGTCTCAAATTGTTTTGGCAAATGTATTTTTAATCATGCTTCGGATTTTATACATAATATAGAATTGATTAGAAAAGAAATAGATATAAATAAAGTTGGTCTTATTGGTGGAAGTATAAATGCACATCCTGAATTTAATGAGATATTGGAATATTTGAGAAAAAATAAAATTAAAGTTGGTTTTTCTTCATTGAGGGCTGATAGATTAAATGATGAAATACTCGATTTTATCAAAAATGAAGGTGGAGGAATTTTGACACTTGCTCCTGAGACTGCCAATGAAAAAATTAGATTTTCAATAGGTAAAAAAATAACAGATGAATTGTTTTTTTCGTCTGTTGAAAAGGCCTTTTTAAATAGTGTATCACATTTGAGATTATATTTTATGATTGGTCTTCCAAATGAAACTGAAGATGATGTAAGAGAGATTGGAAACATGATCTCAAAATTGAGAAAATTTAAAAATGGCTCTAAGGCTCGTATATCTGTTTCAGTTTCTCAATTTATACCAAAGCCATTTACTCCTCTTGAAAGAGAAAGGCAAGAAGATTTAAATTCAATAAAGAAAAAGTTTTCGATTTTAAAATCTGTCATGCCTTCTGGAGTCAAATTAAGTGGCGAAGCTCCAAATTCTGCAATGTTACAGGGGATTCTTTCAAGAGGTGATAGAAATCTTTCAAAAATCATAGCTGAAATTCCTGAGATGTCTTTGGGAAAATGGCAGAAAAAAGCTGAGTCTTTAGAAATTGATTTAAATCATTATCTAAGAAAAATTCCAGATGATGAGAAATTATTTTGGAAAAGTTGAGAGAGAAAATATGGATAATTTGATTAGATTAAAAGAAGCTTTGGCAAATGCTGAATATGTTGTTATTGGTGCAGGAGCTGGATTGAGTACATCTGGTGGATTTACATATTCAGGAGAGAGATTGCAAAAATATTTTTTTGATTTTGTAAAAAAATATAATTTTTCAGACATGTATTCAGGTGGTTTTTATCCATTTGAAAAAAAAAGAAATTTTTTGGGCTTATTGGAGTAGGTATATTTATATAAATCGTTATGCACCAATTTCTAAACCTGTTTATAATGTTTTATTTGATTTAATAAAAGATAAAAATTATTTTGTTATAACTACAAATGTCGATCATCAGTTTCAAAAAGCAAATTTTGATAAAAATAGACTTTTTTATACTCAGGGAGATTATGGACTGTTTCAATGTTCTATTCCATGTTGTCAAAAAACTTGGGATAATGAGGAAATTATTATAAAAATGCTTCTTTCACAATGTTGCTTAATTGATGAAAATAAAAATTTGATTCTTTCTGAAGATGTTAAAATGGAGATTCCTAATGAATTGATTCCTAAATGCCCTGAAAAGGGAGAATATATTTCTATGAATTTGAGAGCCGATGATACTTTTGTCCAAGATAAAGGTTGGTATCAAGCCTCAGAAAGATATCATAATTTTTTGAGAAAATGCAAAAATAAAAAAGTTTTATTTTTGGACTTAGGTTCTGGGATGAATACTCCTTCAATTTTCAAATATCCATTTTGGCAGATGACCTATGAATGGAAAAATGCAATTTATGCTTGCATAAATTTTGGAGAAGCATTTACTATAGAGGAAATAGTGGAAAAATCTATCTGCATTAATGACGATATTTTCACTGTATTGAAAAAAATATAAGGCTGTGAAAAAAGTATTTTTTTATATAATTTTGTAAATTAACTCATTGTGTTAGTTAATTTTTAAAAAATAAGTAAATAAAAATTTACTATAAAATATCAAATATATGCCTGCATACTACCACTTTGTCATTGTGAGGCTCAGAAAATAGTTAAAAATTCGTTAGAGTTTTTAACTATTTGTTTAGCTTCCTTGCAATGACATCTATTCTATATACTTTTTTCACAGCCTCTTTGTCATTCAGATGCTTTGAAATTATAGACAGGTTTCATGACATCGACTATTTCGACTGTATCACCAATGACATCAATAATATCATTTAATGATTTATATGCCATTGGAGCCTCATCGAGTGTAGATTCATTGATTGAAGTTGTATAAATTCCAGCCATGACTTCTTTATAATCTTCTAATTTTAGTTTATTTTTGGCTTCTGTTCTTGACATTATTCTTCCAGCACCATGTGGAGCTGAATAATTCCAATCTGGATTTCCTTTTCCTACTGCTAAAACACTTCCATCCCTCATGTTTATTGGAATTAATACTTTTTGATCTTTATAAGCAGGTATTGCCCCTTTTCTCAAAATCATATTTTCAATATCTATGTAGTTGTGGACAGTATGAAAACTTTCTATAGCTGTCAATCCTGCACGCTCCAGTAGTACTTTTGCCATTTGTTCTCTGTTTTTAATTGCAAATTCTTGGCTAATTTTCATGTCTTGGAGATATTCTTCAAAATATTTTCCATATAAAAAACATAAATCTTTTGGAATAGATGTATTTTCTCTATTATCTCTTAGATTGTCCAAGGCTGTCTGTATTTCTTTAAAACGCCCTGCTTCTTTCAATTCTCTTATTATTTTTTCTCTCTGTTCTGTGTAAGAAGCCTTTCCTACATTTAAATCCATTGCTAATTGTTGATAAATTTCAGCAACTTGACAGCCTAAGTTTCTGCTTCCGCTGTGGATTACAAGATAATATATACCATCTTTTGATTTTTCAACTTCTATAAAATGATTTCCACCACCAAGACTTCCTATACTATTTTCTAACCATTTTATGTGTTTTAGTTGTTTATAGCAATTTAGACTGTTTAAGTCAAAATTAACTTGCTTTTCATCCCAAACATTTTTTCCTGAGGGAATAAAATGTGATGCTTCATCTAATTTTTCAAAATCTATTTTTGAATCTTCTAACTTTATGGTCAACATTCCACATCCGATATCTACACCAACAATATTTGGAACAGCTTTATCTTGAATTGTCATCGTTGTTCCAATTGTACATCCTTTTCCAGCATGTACATCAGGCATGATTCTTATTTTGCTTCCACTTGTAAATTCATTATCACACATTCGCTTTATTTGCTCTTTTGCCAATTCATCAATAGTTTTTGCATAAGAAATTGCAGTGGTTACTGTTCCAATAATTTCTTCCATTTAGCTTATCCTCATTTATTATTTGATAATTTTATGTTAATCAAAAATAAAAAAAATGTAAAGAGGGGGTGATATTTTTTTGAGAGTTTTATGATAATTATTGTAGAGCATTGAATAGACTTGATTAGATAGAGGAAAAAAAAATAAAAAAGATAATAACTCATTCACAATTATTTTTATATAAGGAACAAAAAATGAAACACATACACATGATTGCTATTTGCGGAACTGGAATGGGAGCTTTTGCAGGTCTTCTTGTAAAGTCTGGTTATAAAGTTACAGGTTCTGATCAAAATGTATACCCTCCAATGAGTACAAAATTAATGGAATTGGGAATAAAATTGATGTCCCCATTTTCTGCTGAAAATATATCAGATAAGCCTGATTTGGTTATTGTAGGCAATGCAGTAAGAAGAACAAATCCTGAGGCCATTGCCGTTATGGATAGTGGTATTCCTTACATGTCTTTTCCACAAGCACTTGGTGAATTTTTTCTAAAAGATAGAAAATCACTTGTTGTCGCAGGAACGCATGGAAAGACAACAACATGTTCAATGACTGCTTGGATTCTTGAACATGCAAAAAAAGACCCAAGTTTTTTGATTGGTGGAGTTTTAAATAATTTTGATAGCAACTGCAAACTTGGAAAAGGTGAATATTTTGTAGTTGAGGGTGATGAATATGATACCGCCTTTTTTGACAAAGGTCCTAAATTTATGCACTATGCTCCAACAAGTGCAATTTTGACGAGTGTTGAATTTGATCATGGTGATATTTACAAGGATATCGAGCATATAAAGAGTGCTTTTTCTAAATTTTTGAAGTTGATACCGAAAGATGGATATTTGATTGCTTGTAAAGATTTTGTACATGTCAATGAAATTCTTCCAGAAGCCTCATGTAATGTTGAAACTTACGGTTTCTCTGAGGGAGCTGATTGGACAGCTGAAAATATAAAATTGGGTGTTGAGAGTTCTTATGATCTGACTTATAAGGGTAAAAAACTTTGTGAAGTTCTTTTAAAAGTACCAGGAAAACATAATATTTTAAATTCAGTTGCAGCTTCAGCACTTCTTTATCATAAGGGAGTTACACCACAAGAGTGTGCAGACGCATTAAAAGAATATGCTGGTGTAAAAAGACGCCAAGAAATAAGAGGAATTGTAAATGGAATAACTGTACTTGACGATTTTGCACATCATCCAACAAAAGTAAAAGCAACTGTTGATGCTATTAAGTCAAAATATCCAGATAACAGAGTTTGGGCAATATTTGAACCACGTACAAATTCAAGTAGAAGGGCATTTTTCCAAAAAGACTATGTATCTTCGTTTGATTCTGCTGATATAGTTGTAATTGCAGATGTTTTTAATAAAGAACAGATTGACGAGGCTGAAAGATTCAGCAGTGAGAAACTTTCTAAAGACCTTGTTGAAAGAGGTAAGAATTCAAAGTGTATTCCAAATGCAGATGAGATAGTTAAATATGTTGCTGAAAATGCTTCTTCAGGTGATGTTATT
This sequence comes from uncultured bacterium, assembly GCA_902791745.1. Classification (GTDB taxonomy): domain Bacteria; phylum Vulcanimicrobiota; class CADAWZ01; order CADAWZ01; family CADAWZ01; genus CADAWZ01. The sequence goes on along the minus strand of CADAWZ010000018.1, from coordinate 17,845 downwards.
TTGATTATGTCAAATGGTGGTTTTGACAATATACATGAAAAATTGTTGGAAGAATTGAAGAAAAGATAAAATTTAACAAAAAACGATAAAAGTTAACATTTGCTTCTCATAAATTTTATTTTTTATATTTTAAAATGTAATTAATAAAATTTGAGGAGCAGATGTTATTATGAATATTGAAATTTTCGATAAAATAAAGAAATATGGTGTAAAAGCACTGACACAGTCTGAACTTTTGACAGCTACAGCACTTGAAAAAGGTGATACATATAATAGACTTATGACCTCTGTAGATGCTGATGAATTTCAAACTTTTGATTTGAACTATTCAAAAGATAAAAAACTTGCTGTTTATATGTGTTTTTCAGAAATGATAAGAAGAAGGAAGGCATGTATAGACAGAAAAATAAAATGCACATCTGATGCGGTTCCGTATTTTTTGGAATATGCAGATAAGAATAAGGAATATTTTATAGTATTGACATTAAATGGGGCAAATGAACTGATAAAAAAGCATGTCATAACTATTGGACTTGCAAATAAAACTCAGATTCACCCAAGAGAGATTTTTTCTGAGGCTATAGCTGATAGAGCATGTTTTATCATTGCTGGTCATAATCATCCTTCAGGCTCTTTAGAGCCCAGTGTGGAAGATCTTGCTGTAACTGAAAAAATAAAAGTTACTGGTGATATAATAGGAATAAAAGTTTTAGACCATATAATTTTTTCAAAAAAAGGTCATTTTAGTATTTTTCATTTAGATTCACTTGAAGAAACAAATAGGAAATTATTTTATGAGAGTTGAAGCAAAATATTCAAAAGAACCATATAATGAAGCGGTACAGAAAAACAGTAGTTCCATAAAACTTTTGGAATATAATGGAAATAATGTTCCAAAAGATATGACCACTTTTTATGATTTGTATTGGAATGAGAATGGTTTTTATGCTCGCTTTTTATCTTTTCACAATGGACAGATAAAATTTTGTCCAAAAGAAACAGAAATTTCAGAAAATGGAAAAACTTTTAAACTTTGGGCTATAAGTGAAGTCTGTGAGATATTTATTTCACATGCCGAACTTGAATTTTACAGAGAATTTGAGTTTGCACCCGATGGTCGTTTTCTTGATATTGCTATAGAAAATAGGGTAGGGGAGAGGAAAACTGATTTTAATTGGGTTTCAAATCTTGAATATAAATCAAAAATTTATGACGAGCATTGGGAAGGTTTTGTTTTTATTCCTTGGACTGCTTTTGGTGGTAAAGCTCCAAATCTTGGGGATATATGGCATGGCAATTTTTACAGAATTTTGACGAGAGATGAAAAGGAATTATATTTAGCATGGAATCCTGTTTATAAAATAAATTTTCATCAACCACAATATTTTGGTGAGATATTATTTGTGTGATGAGTAAAAAGAAAAAAAATAGGAAAAAAAAACATCTTGTCGTTGATACTACTTTATTAAGGGGGAATAATAGAAATAGCTTACTTTCAAAAATAAATTTTTGTATAAGCAATAGGGAATACTGGAATATTTTTGAAGATAAAGACTTCTATTTTTCTGCAGAGAGAAAATTTGTAAAAATAGATATAAAACAAATGCTCAATATAAGAAATTTTCGACTTTTAGGAAATCCTTATAAGTCTTATGATAATTTGAAACATTTTTTTGAAGTACAATTTAGTACAATGTTTTATTACTATTACTTCTTTTCATTGTATTGTTTATTTTTTAAGCATGATCAAAATATGATTTCTATTGCTCTGAGAATGCCTTCTTATTATGACTTGGTAACTTGGTTTTTTATCACTTTCTTTTTGGTTAGTATATTTTTTGCTTTCTTTTATGCAAATGGATTGGATATAAGGCGTGGAATAAAAATAAATGTTGATTTATCAACTATTTATTGTTCAAGAATTGATTTTAGAAATAGAGAAAATATTGTTGTAAATAAAAAAGTAAATTCAGGAGATTATGCTATAGCTAAAGCTGATAAAATAAATGAAATATGGGGAGTTTTTATTAAAAATTCTAATGTGAAAACAGAACAAATTGTTTGTTTTGGTATTTCGAGAAGTGAAGCTAATTATTTAGTTGAAAAAATAAATAAAATAATATCTTCAGATTTAAATTTGGAGGATTTAACATGAAAAATAAATTTTTGTATAGTTTAATATGTTTATTTGTTTTTCTGTTGTTTTTCAATACAGTACAGGCACAACAACAGAACTATATAATAAGAAGTCTTCTCGATATTTCTTCAACTATTAGAAGTGAGTTTTATAAACAAGTTCCAGAAGAAACTATTTATAATGGAGCTATAAAAGAAATCAAGCAAAAATATAGTTTAGATGTTCCTTCTGTTAAAGACCAAAGACAATTTGTTTCTGTCATGTCGTCTTTTTTCCAAAAATATCCTTCTGATTCAGGCAAAATTGGTGAACTTGCTGTAAAGGGGATGATAAAGAGTCTCAATGATCAATACTCCCTTTTTTTTGATACACAGCAATGGGAGTATTTTAAAAAAGTATCGAGTGGCAGTGAATTTACAGGAATAGGTGTTGAACTTGCAAAAAAGAATGGCAATTTTATTATAGTGTCACCTGTATATGGTAGTTCAGCTCAAAAAGCTGGATTGCGTTCTGGGGATGTAATCGTTGGAGTTGCAGGTAAGAATGTAAAAGGAATGGACGATTTAGATGTCTTAAATCTTTTTGATGGTTATGCAAATACTTTTCTCGATTTACAAATTGTCAGAAATGGACAGGTGAAAAATTTTAAAGTTCAAAGAACTCCTCTTTCAATGAAGCCTCCTAAAGGTTCTATTTTGAAGGCTGGAGATCAAGTTGGTTATGTGAGAATTTTTTATTTTTCAGATAAAACGGATTTAGAAGTTAAAAAATATCTTGAAAACATGAAAAATCGTGGAATAAAAAAATTGATAATCGATTTGAGAGATAACCCAGGTGGAGATTTTAAGGCTTCTGTTAGATTGGCTTCTATGTTTTTAGGAAGGCAAACTGTTGTTACAAGAACGAGAAATGGCGGTATTTCAGAAAAAGTAGTAGGAGATTCTGATAAAATCTTTGATTTTAAAACAGTAATTCTTGTAAATAGAGGCTCTGCAAGTGCTTCAGAAGTTTTTTCAGGGGCTATGCAGGATTACAAAATTGCCACTTTAATTGGTGAACAGAGTTTTGGAAAGGCTTTGATTCAATCTGTATATGGACTTCAGGGAAATGCTGGTTGCAAAATAACTACAGCGAAATATTATCCACCTTCTGGGCGGGATATTTTATATAAAGGGTTGACACCTTCTTTTAAAGTTGTAAATTCTGAACCAAGAGAAAAAGTTGCCGATGATTCATGCATAAATACAGCATTAAATTATTTAAAAAAATAAGGAGGTTCTATGAAAAAATATTTATTTAAAATATTTATTTTTTTGTTTTTGTTTCTCTGTTTTGTTCCTGTAAATGCTGATACTAAGTCTAAAGAATATACAAATGCTCGTTATGGTTTTACAATAACTTTTCCTGATATATTTACTGTTTCAAGAGAATCTCAAAATGGAGATGGTATAACACTTTTGAATCCTGAAAAAAAATTACATCTTCTCGCTTGGGGATCATATAATGTTTTAAATGAAACACTGGATTCATATTATGAAAAAGAAAAGAATTTTTTTACTACAGTAGATAGGGATATGATAGGCAAGAATTTTTATATACTTGAAGGAACTATTCCAGATAGTGATGGATTATATACTTCTGAGGCTGGTAAGGTTACAGAAGATAAAATCATTGTTTATAGATTTTCATATCCTAAAAAAGATAAAGAAAAATTTGCAACAATGGTTTCTAATTTGAATTGGCATATATCAAATGGAAAGTAAATTTTTAAAAAAAATACGCCTTTGCGGAAAGTTAAAAAGTCTGTAAAGGCGTTTATATTTTTTGAAGTTAATAATAAATAAAAACAACAAGAGGAAAAATATGGCTATAAGTTTGAGAAAAGGACAAAAAATAAGTCTTACAAAAGGAAATCCGTCTTTAAAAAAGATAATGGTTGGTTTGGGTTGGATGGCAAATGATTCGTATTCAGGATATGATTTTGACCTTGATGCATCTGTTTTGATGTGTGATGAAAATGGAAGATGTGCAGATATATCTGATTTTGTCTATTTTGGAAATTTGAAACATCCTTCTGGTTCAGTAATTCATATGGGAGATAATTTAGTTGGGTCTCATGAGTATGAACAAAAAGATGATGAACAGATAATGGTGGATCTATCTATAATTCCTCAACATATTCAAAAACTTGTTTTTATAGTAAATATTTATCAAGCAGAAAAAAGAGGACAAAATTTTGGTCAGGTCTCAAATGCTTTTATTAGGTTGGTTGATCAGAATACAAATAAAGAGCTTATAAGATATGATTTGACAGAAGATTTTTATGATGAAACAGCTGTTGTTGTAGGTGAAATATATAGATATAAAAATGAGTGGAAATTTAATGCGATGGGAAGCGGTTTAAAAGGGGGAATAAATGAATTGCTTTCACGCTATGGAATTGTAATGGGTACTCCTAACCAAGGCTCAAGTTTTAGAGAGTCAGCAGAAATTCAACAAAGTAGAAATTCTGCTGAATTAGCTGTATTAAATTCTATATCTTCACTAAAAAATACAGATGATGTCCAATTATTGCTTTTGATGAAAAATCTTAGTGATGTAAAATTTACTGAATTTGCAATGCATATTATTGAAGCAATAAAAATTCTTGGAAATGCTTAATTTTTAGTTGTATTATTGAAAAGTAGTTCATTTCTGAAGGTGAAATGTTTGTTGTATAGAATTAATTATATTTAATGTTTTTTTCAGATGATATTTATTGGAGAGTTGTTTTATGCCTGAGTTAAAAAAGATTTCAAAGGTTAGTGACTTTTTCCTCAATTTAAGTGAAAGAGAAGAAAAAGGAGTCTTTTTTTATAGAGTAAGTGGATATAATTCAGGAATACATGCTTTTATCAGAAAATATTATGAGGCTTGTATGATTTCTGGAGCCATTGTTGAAGGTGGAATTCCAAATCCTGATCAAAAAAATTTGGCTTATTATAATGAAATGATGGGAATGGAATTTAATATGAACCCTAATTTTATTTTAAAGAGCATAAACAAATGGCTTCCTCGTTTAAATCCAAATCAAAAGAAAAATATATCAGATTCAATTTATAATCTTTTACTTTCTCTTCAAAAATCTGGAAAAAATGTAAATATGTTGAAAAATATCTATATCAAATTTATGTGTTGGTTATACTATAAATTTGAAAGGGTATTACAAAAACTTGGAAGTGACACTATTCCCAAATTATTGATAGAAGGAGATATAAGCAATTATGCTTTGATGCTTGTATCTGTTATTTCAAATGCAGGTTGTGATGTAGTTTTACTTTTATATAAGGGAGATTCTGCATATTTAAAAATAGATCCTAAGTCAGAGTATTCAAATAATCTTTTAGCCAAAGATATGAAACCTTTTCCTGAAAATTTTAGTTTAAAAATGATTCAGGCAGATATTCGACAAGAAAAGATTGGCGAAAGACTTTATGGTAAAAAGCCAGAATTTGCTAATTGTACGAATACTTGGACATTTAAATGCGATCTAACAGATGTAAGTAAACCTTCAACTGAAAGAGGATATGAACCCAATTTATTTTATAATTGTTATTTGAGAGTTCGTGGAGTTGATAATAAAGCTAATTATTTGACAGAACTTTTAAATATGAAAAAAGCTGTTGAAACAGCAGGAAGAAAAATAGTAATAATTGATGAGCAGATTCCTAATCCAACACCTGCAGAAATTTCTTCTGTAAGAAAAAAAAATTATGCGAACTTAGAGCAGATGTATATTGATTTATCATCTAATTTTGTGTTTTCTTCAAATCTTGAATTGCAAAAATGGTTTATAAGATCATTTATTGATGTTTTGATAGAAGAATCAAAAAAAGATGATATGAATATAAATAAGTTGACAAATAAAGCTATATATCTTGTAAGTTGGTTTAAAAGATATATGAATCAATTATTTCAAGGGTGGAATTTTCCAGCTATAGCGTGTTTTGTTCATATGGGACCATGTAAAAATGAAAATGAAGTTTTATTTTTGAGATTTTTGTCAAAACTTCCAACTGATGTTGTAATATTAGTCCCAAATTTAGCAGATATTTGTTGTAGTAATTCAGACTCTCTTTTGATTGAAAAGAGGTACTCAGAAAGTTTAGATATCAAGGAATTTCCAAAACATTTTTCAGATGTAAAAGTTGCAACTTATGCCTATAGTGCAGAAAAGGAATTGGATTCTGTACTAACTACAAGTTTTGATGAAGAAAAATGTAGAAGAGCAAATACCGTTACTTTAAGTACAACTTATGGTGAAATTCTTTCATTATGGAATTCAGAACTTCAAGAGAGACCTAATTTTAGTATTTTAGGAGATACGGCTAATATATCTGTTCTTTTTACTAAAATATCTGGTGTTAAAGATAGAAATATACAAGAATATTGGAATTATGCGAGAAACTTTGTAAATGACACTACATTTTTGATAACAGAAGCTCCATTTATAAGGTCTACAATGATGAATCCTATAAAAGTTTCTGCTACAAGTTTTTTAAGAGCAGGTCAGTTACTAAGAGAAAAAATAAAAACTCATCATGGTTATAGATATGGTATATTAAAAGATGAAATACAGGAATATATTTTTGATAAGATACAATTAATGTTGAATGAACGAATTATAAAAGGTACTTTTCAAAATGGTACAGAATATAATGTCATTTCAACAGCTTTGAATATGCCAAGAGATGTTCTTAGATTGATACAACAATTTGAATTTATGAAAAAAAATCCTAAGATTGTATATGTAAGTGCTGGTGAAAAAATACCTTCTCAAGAAGATGCTATAATGACAGCTTTTTTGAGTTATATGGGATTTGATATTATATTTTTTGTGCCTACAGGATATCAAGCCGTAGAAAATTATTTTAGTAAAAATATTGTTGATGAACATCCAGTTGGAGATTTTATTTATGATATGAAAGTTCCAAATTTGCGTGTTAAATCATCAAGTTTAATAAATTCTATAAAACAAAGTATAAGACAGAAAATTTTTGGAAGATAATGTTTTATAAGGAGAAAGAAAATGGCTGTAAATTTAAGAAAAGGTCAAAAAGTTAGTTTGACAAAAGGCAATCCTTCTTTAAAAAAATTAATGGTTGGATTGGGCTGGCAAGCAAATGATTTTTCAGGAGCAGATTTCGATCTTGATGCTTCAGCTTTTTTGTGTGGCATGAGTGGAAAATGCCCAAGAGAAACTGATTTTGTATTCTATGGCAATTTAGAACATCCAAGTGGAGCTGTAATGCACATGGGAGATGATTTGACAGGATCATCAGATGGTGAACAAAATGACGATGAACAGATCATGGTAGATCTTACAAAGATCCCTGAAAATATTCAAAAAATAGCATTTACAGTAACTATTTATGAAGCAGATGAAAGAGGACAAAATTTTGGTCAAGTAACAAATGCTTTTATTAGAATAGTTGATGAAGTTTCTGGTAGAGAGCTTATTAGATACGATCTTGCTGAAGATTTTTCTATCGAAACAGCTATTGTTGTAGGTGAATTGTATAAAATGAATAATGAATGGAGATTTAATGCTATTGGAAGTGGATTCCAGGGCGGTTTAAAGGCATTATGTGATCATTATGGCATAGATGCTGAATAGAAATATTTAAAACTCGAAAGAGTTTTTTTAAATATAGTAATGTAAAAAAAAATAAAAAAGGAGAAATAAAAATGGCTATTTCATTGAAAAAAGGTGAAAAAGTCGATTTGACAAAGAGAAATCCAGGATTACAAAAAATTATTATAGGGCTTGGTTGGGATATAAATAAATTTGATACAGGCGGAGCATTTGACCTTGATGCAGCTGCATTTCTTTTAGATGCTTCAGGTAAAGTAGCAAGTCAAGAAGATTTTGTATTTTATGGAAATTTGAAACATCCTTCAGGGGCTGTACAACATTTAGGGGACAATCGCACTGGAGATGGCGAGGGAGATGATGAGCAGATAAAAGTTGATTTAAGTTTAGTTCCTGCAAATATTGAGAAGGTTGCATTTACTGCTACTATATATGAAGCAGAACAAAGATTGCAAAATTTTGGACAAGTTTCTAATGCTTTTATCAGAATATGTAATGAAATTACAGGAGAAGAATTGACAAGATATGATCTTTGTGAAGACTTTTCCATAGAGACAGCTGTTCTTTTTGGCGAACTCTACAGACACAATGGCGAATGGAAATTCAATGCTATTGGAAGTGGTTATCAAGGTGGACTTGCAGCACTTTGCCAGAGTTTTGGAATAGATGCTAAATAAAATTTAGAAAAAAAATAAAAGGAGAAATAAAAATATGGCTATTTCATTAAGAAAAGGCGAAAAAATCGATTTGACAAAAAAGAATCCAGGATTACAGAAAGTTATAGTAGGACTTGGATGGGATGTAAATCAGTTTGATACTGGTGTAGCATTTGATCTTGATGCAGCTGCATTTCTTCTCGATGCTTCAGGTAAAGTTGCAAAACAAGAAGATTTCGTATTCTATGGTAACTTGAAACATTCTTCAGGTGCTGTACAACACATGGGCGACAATCTCACAGGCTCTGGAGATGGTGATGATGAGCAGATCAAAGTTGATTTGAGTTTAGTTCCTGCAAGTGTTGAAAAGATAGCATTTACAGTTACAATTTATGATGCAGAAAAGAGAATGCAAAATTTTGGTCAAGTTTCCAATGCTTTCATTAGAATATGTAATGAAGTTACAGGTGAAGAATTGACAAGATATGATCTTGGTGAAGATTTTTCAATTGAGACAGCTGTTCTTTTTGGTGAATTATACAGACACAATGGTGAATGGAAATTCAATGCTATTGGAAGTGGTTACCAAGGTGGACTTGCTGCACTTTGCCACAGTTTCGGAATTCAGACAACTGATTAGAATTGTTTAAAAATATGAAAGGAAGGGGCATTGAAAAAGTAAATATAATAGATGTCATTGCGAGGGAGCTAAACAAATAGTTAAAAACTCGTTAGAGTTTTTAAAAAACAATTCCCACAAGGGGGGAGGCGACCGTGGCAATCTCAACCATTTTTTTATTAACTAACATAACGAGTTAATTTAATAAAATTATATAAAAAAATACTTTTTTCACAGCCTCGTTCAAATCATGGCAATAAATTTGCAAAAAGGCAGAAAGGTTCAATTAAAAAAAGCATCTTCAACAGGTATTGGTCAAGTTTTGATAAATCTAAATTGGAATTCTACGCCTTTAGGTTTTTGGGCTAATTTTTGGTATTCTTTATTTGGAGGTGGCGGAATTGACCTTGATTTAGGTTGCATGTATGAATTAAAAAATGGAGATAAGGGAACTGTACAAGCCCTTGGAAATAAATTTGGTTTACTTAGAATGCCACCTTATATATCACTTGACGGAGATGATAGAACTGGAGAGTCTTCAGAGGGCGAAAATCTTAGAATAGAGGGAAATCAAATTTCCCAGATAAAAAGGGTTCTTGTTTATACTTTTATTTATGATGGTGTTGCAAATTGGAGAGATGCAGATGCCATTGTTACAATAAAGAGTAAAAATTCTGAAGATATCATTATTAAGCCTGATTCTTTTGATTCTAAATATACTATGTTTGCTATTGCACTTATAGAAAATGTAAATGATGAAGCATTTTCTATTGAAAAAATTGCTCAGTATTATAGAGATCACATAGAACTTGATCATGCTTTTCATTGGGGACTTAATTGGCGACCAGGTAGGAAATAAGGAGGAATACAAAAAATGTCTGTTAGTTTGAAAAAAGGGCAGAAAGTAAATCTATCAAAAATCAATCTATCTAAGGGAAATACCTCTGGACTTTCAAAAGTTATGATTGGTCTTGGTTGGGATCCTATTAAAAAAAGTGCTGGTAGCTTATTAGCAAATATTTTTGGATTTGATGGTGCTGATTATGATCTTGATGCATCTGCATTTCTTTTAAAAAATGGTAGATTAGCTTCTCAAAAGGATATTGTATATTTTGGTAGATTGCAACATTTTAGTGGTGCTGTAGAGCATATGGGAGATAGTTTAACTGGCGATGGAGCTGGAGATGATGAGAAAATTTTTGTTGATTTCAGAAGATTACCTCCTGAATATGATAGAATTATTCTTGTTGTAAATATATATCAAGCTCTTGCAAGAAATCAGCACTTTGGACAAATTAGAAATGCATATATAAGGATTGTTGATCTTACCAAAAATCAGGAAATGTGCAGATTTGATTTGTCTGAGGATTATTCAGGGGCAATAGCCATGATTTTTGGAGAACTTTATAAGGAAAATAACGAGTGGCAATTTTGTGCCATTGGTGAAGGTACCATAGACCCTAATTTAAACAGTTTATCTGAAAGATATAAATAAGATTTTTTTTGTTTTTTGTAAGGGGAGAAATCATATTTTTGATTTCTCCTTAATTTCTATTTTAAGAGGTGAATTTTTTTTATGGCAGATAAAGATAAAGAAGTTGATGAACTCGACGATAAGCCAGTTGAGAAAAAAAAGAAAAAGAAAGTAAAAGAATCTGATGAGAAAAAAGCAAAGAAGAAAGATAAGGATTCTTCTGAGGAAAAAAGTAGCAGAGTAATAACTACAGAAGGCTTGACTGATAAGCAAGTTGAGAAATCGAGAAAAGAACATGGTTCTAATGAAATTCCTGATTCGGAACCTACCACATTTTGGGAAGCATTTAAAGAAACTTTTGAAGACCCAATGATTAGAATTTTGCTTGCTATTGCTGTTATTATGATTGTATTATTTTTCCTTGGTTATTCTGAAATTTATGAGCCACTTGGAACTATAATTGCAGTTTTAATAGTTGCATTTGTTTCAGCAAAAACAAGTGTTGCAAGTGATACAAAATATCGTGAACTCAAAGACAGCACAGAAAAAGATAAATGTAAAGTTCACAGAAATGGTGTTGTAAGTGTAATAGAAGTTGATGATGTCGTAGTAGGTGATAAAGTTCTCTTACAATCTGGTGATAAGATTCCTGCAGATGGTGTTTTGATTGATGGAAGCTTAAAAATAGACAACTCTGCATTAAATGGTGAAGCTGAAGAATGTCCTAAATGGGCAACAACCGATCCTGATTTTGAACCAAATTATGATTCAGGTGAAGTATTTGTTGATGAACACTCACTTTTCAGAGGAGCCGTTGTTTTTGACGGTGAGGGTATTTTAGATGTAAGAAAAGTCGGTTTAAAGACAATGGTTGGAAAAATGGCTGAGGAAATGCAGGAAGAAGAGCCAGATTCTCCACTTAAAGTCAAACTTGCCAAACTTGCCGATCAGATTTCTAAATTCGGATATATTTCAGCAATAGTAATTGCTGTTTTGTACATTGCTTACTTTATAACTCAAGCACATGGTTTTGAGGGATTTTTAGCTCTTGGTTGGAGTGCTATTGTCAAAAAAGTAGTTGAGGCTGTGTCTCTTGCAATTATAATTGTAGTTTGTGCTGTTCCTGAAGGTCTTCCTTTGATGATTTCTCTTGTACTTATGCAGAATACAAGTAAAATGCTTGACCACAATGTTCTTGTAAGAAAAGCCGTTGGTATTGAAACAGCTGGTTCATTAAATATTCTTTTCAGTGATAAAACAGGAACAATCACAAAAGGTGCTTTGGAGGTTGTAGATTTCTTCCTTGGTAATGGAAAAACTGTTCCTATAACACAATTGAAGAATTTTGAGAAAGTAAAAAATCTTGTCGATTTTGCAATTGGTAAAAATACACAGTCAATGTTTGATGGCAATCATAAAGTTATCGGTGGTAATGCCACAGACCAATCACTTATGAAATTCATAGGCGAAGATGTATATAGAAAACTTGCAAATGATGATGTAAATGTTGTTACTGTTCATCAGGGCTTCAATTCAGCAAATAAGTTCAGCCAAGCAAGAATCGATACACTCGGAAAGACTTTCTATAAAGGAGCTCCTGAAAGACTTCTTGCAAAAGCTAAAAAGTATCTTGATGAAAATGGAAATGTACAAGAACTCGACAAAGCAAAAGTTGATCAAAAAATAGACCAGTTGGCAACAAAGGCAATGAGAGTTTTGGCATTTGGTTATTCAGAAAGCAAACTTGAAGAAAATGTAATCAATGATGATCTCGTTATAATCGGTTTAGTTGGAATTAGAGATGATGTAAGACCTGAAGCAAAAGAAGCCATAAGAGAAGTACAAGAAGCTGGTATTCAAGTAGTCATGATTACTGGTGATAGACTTGAAACAGCTGTTGCTATTGCTAAAGACGCAGGTCTTATAAAGAGTAATGACGATATAGCACTTTCATCTGCAGAATTAAATAAGATGTCTGATGATGAAGTCAAGAGAATTGTTCCAAGAATCAGAGTTATCGCAAGAGCATTGCCAACAGATAAATCAAGAATGGTCAGAGTTTGCCAAGAGATGAATTTAGTTGTTGGTATGACTGGAGATGGTGTAAATGATTCTCCTGCATTGAAGAGAGCAGATGTTGGTTTTGCTATGGGTAGTGGAACTGAAGCAGCTAAAGAAGCTGGCGAAATCGTCATTATTGATGACAATTTCAAATCAATTAAAGATGCTATTTGGTATGGTCGTACGATTTACCACAATATCTTGAAATTCTGTAAATTCCAGCTTGTAATCAATGTTGCTGCTGTTGTAGTCAGTGCTATTGGTCCTTTCTTTGGAGTAGATGAACCTTTGAAAGTTACCCACTTGTTGTTTGTAAACCTCGTTATGGATGGTCTTGGTGCTATAATGCTTGGAAATGAGCCAGCACTTGAAAAATACATGAAAGAGAAACCAAGAAGAAGAGATGAAAATATTGTCAGTCTTGCAATGATGACACAAATCATTCTTATGGGACTTTGGTTGACAATAATTAGCTTCGTTTTCTTAAAAGTCGATTACTTCAAAGGACTTTGTGGTGGAACAGATGAGCAATTAAAAACAGCTTATTTCGTACTTTTCATTGTAGCTGCTTTGTTTAATGGCTTTAATGTCAGAGATGAAAAATTTGGCATTTTCAAAGGATTAAATGAAAATAAAGGCTTCTTAGTTGTTTTTGGAATAATAATTGCAGTTCAACTCATTCTTGTAAATATTGGAGCTTTGGGCGGTTTCTTTGCTGAAGTAGGAAAAGTATTTAGTTGTGTTCCATTTGCTCCTGCAGGATATGTTGCTGTATTCTTATTCGCCTTGACGATGATACCTGTTGATATGATGAGAAAGTTCATGCATTGGACAATGAAAGTTATAGACGAAAAGAAAGATTAATTAAGTTTCTTAGATAAAAAAAACTCCAGTTAAAATTTGAACTGGAGTTTTTTTGTAATCAGATTAATCTGTTATATATTTCCAAATCGAGGTCTTTAAATACATTAAAAACAACTCTTTCAATGAAAGAATCTTTTTTCAAAAACTCTTTAACAGTTTTGACTGCTATTTTTCCTGCTTCTTCATTTGGAAAATGAAAAACCCCCGTAGAAATACAACAGAAAGCAACTGTCTTTATTTTATTTTCAATACAGCATGAGAGAACACTTTTATAACAACTTGCAAGATCATTTTTTAATGATTCTGTTAAATTGCCATAGACAATAGGTCCAACAGTGTGGATTACATGTTTAGCTGGTAAATTATATCCCTTTGTTATCATAGCTTTACCTGTCGGCTCAACATAATCTTTTCCAAATTTTCTTCTCTTTTCTTGCATTAAATCAAAACATTCTTCTCTTAATTGAACACCAGAAGCCGTATGTATCACATTGTCAATACACATATGCCCAGCTTGGAAACAACCGAGCATTTCACTATTTGCAGCATTTACAATAGCACCAACTTTTAATCTTGTTATATCTCCCTGCCAAACTGAGATCTTATCTTTGGCTGAAAGTGAGTAAACATCAATTATTCCCTTCTCTTCGGCTTCATTTTTTAAAAACTCATCTTGAACTTTAATAAATTCATCAGAAATTTCTTGAGGAGGACGAATATTTAAAAGTGATTTCATCAAGAAACGCTTTTCCTTGTAAGAAGATGGAATTTTCATTTTATTGTTTGGATAGTCTAATTCACCTATTAAATATTTTAGTATATAATCAAGTCTTTCTGTTTGTGTCATTTTTTTGTTTCCTTTAATGTTGTTTTGCCATATTTATCACTCCAGATATAGAGGTTATTTGGTGAAGGTGCATCGTCATCTGTTGCATGATATGTTTCTCCACAGTGAATACATGAAAAATCTCCTATATTCCCATATCTGCCACCATCTGTTCCGAGTAAAATTTTATTATGGCAAGCTGGACAAGTAAAATCATAATAAAAAACAGCTTTTTCTTGTTTGCTTCCTGTTGGTATTTTTAAATAATTACTCATAATTTTTCCTCCTTGCTTTTATGTTTATTAGATTCTCGATTAATTGAAAAATGTCTTTTTTTTATGATACCTTGCTTTTTTTGAATATTTTTTAGTTTTCCGTTTTAGCACAGGTTTTACATCAATTTTTAAAATTAGTGCAAATTTGTTTTGACATACTCCCCATAAATGATGAACTGCACCCAATTTTTAATACTAAACTAAAAAGGAGGTGCAGTTCAAATGTTTAAGGAAATATTGGAAGGAGATAAAAAATGAGATTTACTGAAATTGATCTTCAAATTGAAGCTATTATGTGGTTTGGTGTTGATAAAAATGGATATATTTTTGTTTGTCATTCTTCTTGGCTTCCTAATATTCCTGAGTTTGTTTGTAATAACAAAGAAGAAACAGAATTTTTAGATAAATACTTCATGAAATATTTGGAAATGAAGGACGATGATTGGGGGTATCCTCCTGTACTTTCAGAAAAAGGCTTATATTCTTTTGGTGGTATTGTTGAAGATGAGCCAGAAAGTAAAGAAGATTTCAAAACTCACCCTTACTGGTACAAAAAATGGGGAGGAGCTCAGAATCCATTGCATTTTGATCAACTACCTAAGAAGATTCAAAAAATAATGGATTCTCACAGAATAGATGTTGACATCACTAAAACTGATTACCGAAACGCACCGTAATGCCCCTAAATTTATTTATGGGGATATAAGGTGCATTTAAAATAAAGGTTCAATGCCTTTATTTTAAATAAAAAACTTGCATTATTTTTAAAATTATAATAAAATAGATACAACTCAAAAATTAAGTAAAAGGCAAGCAATATATGATAACCTATTGTTTTAAAGCATATAATTCAAAGAAAAATAAAAATTTGCATAATTTAATTAATATTGCTTGTTTGATATATAATCATTGTATAGCCCTTCATAAGAGATATTATCGCAGATATAAAAAATGTTTAAATATTTATCAACTTCAAAAACATTTAACAAAAATTAAAAAGACAAGTAAGTTTTCTCATTTTAGTTTATTGGGTTCTCAATCAATTCAAGATATAACTCAACGAATAGATAGAGCTTATAAATTATTTTTTGAAAATCGAAAGAATAAAAAACGCTGTTCACCTCCTTCCTTTAAAAAAGTAAAGAAATATAAATCCTTCACATTAAAACAAGCAGGTTATAAAATTCTTGAAAATAATTATCTTCGGATAGATGATAAAATATATCGTTATTTTAAATCTCGTGATATTATTGGTAAAATAAAAACTTTAACAATAAAACGCAATAGTTTAGGTGATATATATTTTTATTTTGTTTGTGAAAGTAATAATTCCCAAATTGAAGCACGAACAGGTAAAAGTGTCGACATAGATTTAGGATTTAAGACTTTTATAACATTATCGACAGGCGAAAAAATAGAATCTCCTGAATTTTTCAAAAGATTAATTCATAAAATTCAGCAATTAAATAGAAATTTATCTCGTAAGGTAAAAGGTTCAAATAATTATAAGCGTGCAAAATTATGTTTAGCTCGTTTCCATAAAAAAATTTCGGATAAACGAAATAATTTTCATTGGGAAACAGCAAGAAATTTAGCCTTAAAATACCCTTTAATTAGCTGTGAAGATTTATGTATAAAATCATATCAAAGGCGATATGGCAGGAAAACTTCAGATTTGGCAATGTCAGATTTTTTAAAAATATTAAATTATAGTTGCGAAAAATTAGGCAGTCATTTAGTTCAAGTAGATAGATTTTATGCAAGTAGTCAACTATGCAATAATTGTGGTTATAAAAATCCCTTGTTAAAAGATGTACGGATACGAGAATGGACTTGTCCTGTTTGTGGTGTTCATCATGATCGTGATATAAACGCAGGAATAAACATAGACAGAGAAGGCAATCGTCTATTCTCTATGTTAAAATCAAAACAAGAAACATAATGATAAATAAATAATATGGTTGGGGCATCAACCATTGTGGAGAGAACTCGTAAGACCTCTAATTTAAAATAGAGGCAAGGTTCGTTAATATCCCAGAATCCCCTAAATTCATTTATGGGGAGTATGTCAACTATATGTAGAGCATGCCTATAAGAGAGGATGCAAAAAATGACAGATAAAGGTATTATTGGAATTAAAATCCCTAAAAATGCACCGCTCGTTGTTGCACTAAAAATAATTAGAAAATATACACATGAATCTTATGCAGTTATAAAATCCCATATTCTCAATAATGAATATATATTTACATGTGATTATGTTGATGATGAGGGACTAAATAATGTAATATCTCTTTATGGCGAATTAAACAAAGCAAAAATAAAGCCTAATGTTTATGAACTTGATGGTAAAAAAAAAACTATCCGTTCATTAAAAACTCTTGCTAAAACTTATGAAGAGGATTATAAATATATTGAATATATAAGTGATCAAGAGAGCGGAGATAGCGAATTTGAGACTTATGAAGAATTTCTATCTCATTATGATGAAAAAGATGAAGAATTTTAAAAAATAAAATTCTAAATAGAAAAAGTCTGTGGTATTTTTGCATAGCCATAGGCTTTTTTCTAATTTTACACAAACATTTTTGAATAAGAACTTTTTTGAGTCCCTTTGCTGTGTTTATTCCTCTTCTAAATCTTTTTCATCTTCGTATTTTTCTTCATCATCATCGTAGGATTCAGAAAAATACTCTTCATAAAAAGCAGGATCATTTACCAAACGCAAATATAAATCTTGTTCTTTTTCAGGTACTTTTAACATCTGCATTGCTTGTTCTGCTGTAAGAATCCCATTTTCTATCAACAATCTTATATTCTCAACTAATGTTTCCTGCCTACCCTCAAGCTTTCCAGCCTCACGCTCTTCACGCAATCTCAATTCGTACTGCATATAAAAGCTCCTTTCTATTTCTTTTTGTTTAATCTCTCCTATTCGAGTATCCACTGTTTTTACAAAATCATTGTCAGGCAACATTCCATTTATATAATCCATAAATGCCTTCAAATCTTTATCAAGAGTTGCTTTTTCTTTGCCTTTTGTACTGATAATAATTTTGGTTACTCCATCTTCTAACAGAATATTTTTATCATCTTTGCAATAATTTTTGAAAAAATAAACTTGGCGTTCACCATTAAACAATACAAATGGGCATATAAAAATTATATACAAGTTTTTCAAATCTTTATAGTTATCGCCACGCTTTAAAATTGCCGAATCTATTAAAGCCTGATAATAACGAATGCGATTGCCAAGAAATTCATTATCGTCAGAACTCACCTGCATTTCGATATTATAAAT